>JAOUPL010000009.1 GCA_029879825.1 Candidatus Bathyarchaeota archaeon | reverse complement strand
TTAAACCTGGAAAGTTTCGAGGGGGATACCTCTTTATCCTAATCTTCTTCAACCTTTCTCCTCCCGTCTCTCCTCAGCAGACATCCTAAATTAGATTCTAATCGTTCATATAAACTGTCATGGTAGTATTTTCTAGGCTATCTCTCTAGAGGGTCAACGACTCTGACGTTTCACTTCAGCTTTTTCATGACCTGAAGCAACGTATAACCCATAACGTTAATACTAATTACTGAGCCGATTCCCACGCCTAACCACCACACCCACAATTCCATTTCTGTCATCACAGCTAGATACGTTCCCACAACAAAAGTTATTACAGCAGTTGCAGCTAAGCACCCTAGGAACTCGTTTACTGCGTTCCTGTGATATTTCAAACCACCGACCTTCCATGCCAGAAAGCTAGCAATAAAATTGGCAATGGAACCGAATGTAATATCTGCAATGATACTAGGCATAGGACTGATAACATTTGAAACAACGCAGCCAACAGTCACACCGACAACAGATGGCCATCCAAATATAATAGAGAGTGGAATAAGGGCATCTGCAACCCTCACCTGCACAAGTTGGAAGCTTATTGGAGCCAAGACAAGAACAAGAACAGCGTACAAGGCAGCGAAAAGCGACGCTAACGCTATGTTTTTAGTTTCCATTTTTTTCACCTCCCTACTCCCGGGGTTTATATAGCGGAACGGGTGGGAGGAGCCCACTCACCCGCCGAAATCAACTATTGAGAGATAGTTAATATTATTTTTGATAAACCATAGTTTCTGCGATCGGCACTCATCTAACTCAACGTACTCCACAAAACCAAGAGACATAGAGAGCAAGCCAAACCATAACCGGAGATGCGTCAGGGAATGTTGAAGCTATTTAAAGAAAAATAAGGAATAATACATCGGGAACAACAGAAAATATCAAAGGTCCTATGTTTTGCGTGTTTGGGTCACAAACAATCTTGAGGCTATATCGCCCCCTCCACTATTTCAGAGAAGAGAGAGAAAATAAACTTAAACGTTTATAACAAACCTGTAACACCAAAACAATAATTAATAGCGCTCTTCAGAAGGGGGAGACATGAAGTTCACTCGTGACGTAAAAGCCATCTCAAGACTTCTTTTCGTCCTCTTGTTACTAATGGCCATGATAGTTGGCGCAATCCTCTCCTATCTATGGGTTATAGGCTATTTCATCACCCTCGAAAGCGTCATTCCAGAAAAAACCACAGTATCTATAGCAAACGTCACCTTTCCCCCTCAAAATACATCGTACTTTTTTGTCACCCTCGTCAACCCCTCCTATTCTCCGACAGAAGCCCACGTCACAGAAATCGTCGCATCAACAGGAAAAGACATCCACAACATAACAGAGGTGCATCCGCTACTTCCCTACAGACTTCCAAAAGGCAAAGAAGAAACCTTTGAGTGTGTATGGAACTGGGCTAACTACACTGGTGAGACCGTAAAAGTCATCGCTTTCGTTGCAGACGGGTCCGGTCCAACCTTCGAAACGGAAACGCCCTTGGTGGATTTAAAGATCACCGATCTTAGCTTTAACTCTACTATAAGCGTCACCCATTTCAACGTGACCGTTCAAAACTCACCTTCGTCAGTCACATACGTCAACATCACTGAAGTAACCATCGACAGAGAACCAATTTCTGGTGAAAGACTTTCTATGTCCCTTCCGTATGCACTCTACCTAAATGGATCAGTGTCGTTTACGTGCACGTGGGACTGGAGCAGCTATCAGGACAAGAACGTTTCAGTGGCGGTTCACACGTTGCAAGGCTACGCAGCATACTCTACACGACTAACCTCCAAACCCGTAAATTTAACCATCACCAACGTTCTTTTCAACTTCACCGACACAGCCCACTTCAATGTTGCCGTTGACAATTCCGCAGACTCTCCCACCTATGTTAACATCACCAGAATAAACGTGACCGTTGAAAACCATACGGTTCAAGAATGGACTGTGGAAAATGGAACTGAAGTAGAGCCTGGCCTTCCATACACGCTCAACCCTAACTCGTCACGAACGTTTTCGTGTCCATGGAACTGGACCGACCAGCGAGACAAGAACGTCACGGTTACAATATATACGTTACAGGGTTTCACGGCACAGTACATCCAAGTTACCCCGTCACCAATAATCCTAGAGATAATCAACCCCATATTCAACCCGCTTGAAACCAACAGCTTTAATGTCACCGTCAAGAATTCTAAATTCTCCACCATAGACGCTAACGTTACAAAAATCGTCATAAACGTGGATGGAATCTCAGAAAACATAACTGATGTGGTTCCCTCTCTTCAAGGAGGAATAGTTCTTCCTCCCGATACTAACCAAACATTTGCGTGTTCGTGGAGTTGGGCTGATTACTCGGGAAAGAACGTTACACTTGTTGGGCAGACTCAGGAAGGTTATTCAGCCCAATCTGATCCCGTCCTTCTCAAAGCTCTAACAATTGCCGAGGTTCTTTTCAACCCTCTCGATTTGGAACACTTCGTCGTCACCATTCAGAATCCTACGTGGCTTAATTTTACGATCACAACAATGAATGTGACTGTAGAAGGTATGCCTTCATCAAACATAACCGACTACGTGGTTCCTTCCCTTCCACGCATGCTTACCCCCGACAGTAACCTTACATTCATGTGCGAGTGGAACTGGGCGGCTAACCGAGGAAAGAACGTCACGATCACAATAGTAACTCTAGAAGGCTACATAGTATTCCGCGCGTACAAAATTCCCAGCGCCTAGTAGCGACTTCATCCTCTTCTCTATACAATCTCAACGGTTTTTCCGATTCCCTTTGCCAAAGCCTTTTTGTAGGCGCGGTTCGCTGTTACGGCGTCCTGTACCGCAAGGCCAGTTGAGGTGAAGACTGTTATTTCATCTGAGGATGTTCTGCCCGGCTTCAAACCAGCCACTATCCCACAGATTTCACCCCAAACGTTTTGCTTCGTTATTATTCCTTTGCTTAGTGGAACGTTAATTTCGCCGCTGTGAGACGCTTGTTCCCAATCGTCAACAACGATTTTTGCTCGCGTCAAAATAGCTGGGTCCAGCTCTTCTTTGCCTGGTGCGTCCGCACCTATGCAGTTGAAGTGCATGCCAGGCTTGACCCAGTCATTTGAAACAAGAGGTTTCCTTGATGGAGTTGTTGTTACAATGATGTCCGCGCCTTCAACGGCGTCTTTTGCGCTCTCTACTGCGATGATCTTTGCCGCATCGCCATATTTTGGTTCCATCTCAGCTACAAACGCTTCTTTAGTTCCGTCGGGTAAACTCCAAACTCTAATTTCTTCGAGTTTTCTGTAAAGTGAGATGAGAGCCATGAGCTGGGTTCTAGCTTGAGCGCCAGCTCCAACAAGACCCACAACTCTGGAGTCCTTTTTGGCAAGGTATTTTGCCGCTATGCCTCCCGCGGCGCCGGTTCTCATGCCAGTAACCCAGGTTCCTCCCATTATTGCAATAGGCGCGCCGTTTTTGGGGTCCACTAAGATTATTATTGCCATAACCGTAGGAAGACCGTATTTGGCGCGGTTTTCTGGGTGAACATTGACAATTTTGACGGCGGAAATGTCAAGTTCTTCAAGGTATGATGGCATTGCCCTTAGGTCGCCTTTGTATTTGTTGTAAAATAGGTATACTTTCGCCGGCATCTGGGCGTGGCCTAGGCCTTTCGCCTCGAATGCTGATTCGACGGCTTCCATAACTTCGTCCATAGATAGGAGTTGTTTGACGTCTTTTTCCGTCAACAAGAGCGTCTTCATGGGCATCGCCTTAACTAAAAGGCGTCCCCTCTTTTGGGTCCTTAATAAGCTTGTAAAATCCTTCCATTATTCGTTTTGTAACTGGACCTGGTTTGCCTTTTCCTATTACCCGTTCGTTTATTTTTCTAATCGGTGTAACTTCTGCGGCTGTTCCTGTGAAAAAAACCTCTTCAGCGGTAAACAATTCGTTGGGCGTAATATTTCTTTCTACGACTTCATATCCTAGTTTCTCAGCCAACTTCATAATTACAGTTCTTGTTATTCCGTCTAATGCTCCAGAAGAAATTGGGGGCGTAAAGACTTTTCCTTCTTTCACGATGAAAATGTTTTCTCCTACTCCTTCGCAAACAAAGCCCGCTCTATTCAAGCATATGGCTTCGTCAGCACCTGTGATGTTGGCCTCGATTTTGCCTAAGATGCTGTTCAGATAGTTTAGCGATTTTATCTCGTGGGTAGTTGCATCCACTGGATCCCTTTTTACCCAAGCAATAATTGTTTTTATCCCTTTTTCTTTGACTTCTGGGGAATGTAACTGTAACATTGGTTCAGTGATTATGAAGATGGTTGGTTTGGGGCATTTTCTTGGGTCAAGTCCTAAGTTGCCAACTCCTCTCGTGACAACTAAGCGGATGTAAGCGTCTTTGAGATTGTTTTTCTTAAGGGTTTCTAAGACAGCCTTTGTCATTTCACTTTTTGTCATGGGTATCTTTAACATGATGGTGTGCGCTGATCTGTAGAGCCTATCTATATGTTCCTTTAGCTTGAACACTATTCCGTTGTAGGCGCGTATTCCTTCAAACACTCCGTCTCCGTAAAGCAGTCCGTGATCATAAACAGAAATCTTTGCCTCAGATTTAGGGTAGAATTGGTCATCTATGTAGACTAGAAGTTCTTTTTCCATGTCAAGTTCTCCATGAGGGGAAAACCTCGTTGATTAACTAAGAACGCTCTATTTTTAAGTTTTGACATGTCTTCAACGTCGATAACATACTAATTCCTGCATTTTCTTAGAATCCACCAAAAGTCAAAACAGTCTTAGGCTTTGCCTCTGTACTCCATTGCCTTAAGTACACGTTTCCTTGCTATCTTCTCAGCAGCATCTCTGGGCAGCATCTTCTGATCCTTAACCATGTCAAGGACGAGTTTTGTGTTCTTAATTATCTTATCTTCAATGACCTTAAAGACTTCTTTTTCAGTGCCGCCTCTATATTCTACAGCGCCCGTTATGAGTCCACCAGCGTTTGCTATAAAGTCAGGAACTACAAGGATTCCTCGATCATGAAGAATTCTCTCCGCTTCCATAGTAGCTGGGATGTTGGCCGCTTCAACGACAAGCGTTGCTCTAATGTCTCGGACATTTTTGTTTGAGATTACATCCGGTCTGGCTCCTGGAATTAAGATATCTACAGGAAGTCGAAACAACTCCTCATTTTCGATTATTCGTCCGCCTTCATAGTTTTTCACAGCACCCGTAGTTTCTTTGGTCTTCAGCAACTTTTCATAATCTAAACCGTCTGATTGGTATATGGCACCTTTGGAGTCTGAAACTGCTACTACATTCGCACCTTTCTCGGTCAAGAATTTGACAACGGCTTTCCCAACTGCTCCGAAGCCTTCTACTGCCACACTGGCTTTAGGCAAATCCAGCAGAACATATTCACAGGCCACTTCGGTGCTAGCGACTACGCCGTATCCAGTGCTTCCTATTTCATCCAAAGGAATTCCACCAAGTACACGTGGTAACCCTATGGCTCTGCCAATCTCGTCATAGACGACGGCCATGCAACATTCATCGGTGCCCATATCTGGACCTGGAATGTACTCTGCTATCGGCCCTATTGCTTTCGCATATGCCCGAACCAACTCATACTTGTTTTCGCTTTCCGGATCAGCAATAATGCCGCCTTTTCCACCTCCGTGACGGATATCAGCTGCCGCGCTCTTGAAAGTCATTGCTCTGGCTAGCCTGAAGATTTCTTCGGTTGACACGTCTGGAGCCATTCTTATTCCACCTATGCCTGGTCCACGGGCAGTATTGTCAACTACAAGGATTCCCTTCATTTTCGTCTTTGGATCGTGAACATACAATACCTTCTCAGGACCTATTTCATCGGAAAATTGGAAAATCCTTTCTCGAGTCCACATTAGACATACCTTCGCAGAAGCATGGACTACTCACCAACCTCGATAAATCTTTTGCAAATCTTCTTTTGGGCATTGGCTAGAGTTGAGCAAACTCTTGTGCCGTAAATATGAATCCCACGCAAGAAGACGCGATTAACATGAGGCCGCCTATCATTAGAAGGAAAAGACTTGCGCTCCAGAAAGCTACGGTGCCCAAGAACCATTGGGGTGAGTTATACAAGATCTCCCCCTCATAAGGCGCTTTCCATAAAAGATCTAGAAAACTAAACGCAAGAACCTGTGATCCGATAAACATGCCAATCCCGTAGATCAGCGTAACTATAGAAAGGAAAGCGTGCGACACTGGTTCTTCCCTACGCTCTGCAAGGATTGAATAGGTAAACGCCGTCACAGGACCCAATACTATCACTATTGCTTCCATGGCGGCTATGGACATGAATGGACCTGGAAACGGAACACCCCACTCGAAAACGATCTCAAGGATCTGATGATTAAATATGGCAACGGCCAAAAGTATTCCTCCAGTGATTCCGAGGACAGAGCCGATGAGCTTGAAGGGAATTGAACGTCCCATATACATGGCAGCGGCTCCCATGACGAGCACAGGACTTAATATCAAAAGCATTACGTTAAGATTTAGCTGAGAAACCATCAACATAGAACCCAAACCGAGGCACAAGAGATAAAATGATGCTAACAGGCTGCCTAGAAACACCACTCCCTGGTGAGGTCCCCCTCTATAAAACTGAAGTCCCGCAATTATGAAGAAGCAGCCTAGTATCATCAGCAGAACCGAGGCCATGAGAAACAGCGTTATGCCAGCGAGTTTACCAATGTGTTGCGCTGAATCGATAGGAATCTGTAAAAACTGATAACCCAACAAAACTACAATTGGTATATCGACCACAACATAGCCAACACCCAGAAGAGTTGCAGCTGCAAGAACCAACTTGCGAAGGGCTCCTTCAACTCCTCCCATTCTGGGCACCTTCAAGGAAAGACTCTCGCATCTGCATAATGTATCTATGGTTATGTGCAGTAGTCCGTTTATTAAATATTACGACATAATTATATGTATTCTTAAACCATCGTTTTAGATGAATAAAACTGTGCTTGCATTTAGCACCGTAATGGTTGTTTCTAAACCTTGACGGGTTAGCGGGCGGGGCAACTTCTTCAAGATTTTCAGTGTTTCAAAAGGAGAACTGAGGTCTTTTGGATAGTAGTTTTGGAAGCGTAAGGGGCTTGTATGGTTTGTCCCTAGTTTCTTCTTCTATTTCGTCTATTAATTCTTGAAGTAGCATTTTCCTAATCTTTCTAAATTTTCTATCTCTAACCGGGAGAACGCCTGAGCTTATTTCTTTCTCTCCAATTACAAGAACGTAGTTAATCCATTCCCTTTCTGCTTCTCTAACCTTTTTCTGCATTGTTATGGGCCTGTCGTCTAGATCAACTCTTATGTTGTGGCCTCCGATTTCGTCCATTAATTTTTCAGCGTCCTTGAAAAATCTCTCAGATACTGGTATTATTCTTATTTGAGTGGGCGAAAGCCAGAGGGGAAGTATGGAAACATTCCCTTTCTGCTGTTCCCTATAGGCCTTTTCCAGCATCGCGTATACCCCTCTTTCGATGGCACCGCTTGGGCAACAATGCAAAATTAAGGGATAACGCTTCTCTCCCTTTTCATCGACGTAGACTATGCCATATCTTTCAGCGTTCTCGATGTCAATTTGGTCTGTTGAGAGGGCAGAAGCCTTATCTAGATTGTCCACGAAGTTGAATTCCCATTTCAATGTAAAATAGAAGAATCTGCCTTGCCACATTTCGACCAACGCAGGTTTGTTGATTAATTTTACCAACGAAAGGATGAAATCCTTGTTTTCTTCGTAAAACTCTTTGGTAAATCGTATCGCCAGCTCATAGTCTTCTTCTTTGTTTAGCCCCAAGCCTTCCTCCAAAACTTCCATGGAAAGCTTGAATCTGACGAGGAACTCCTGCTTTGCCTGATCTAAATCTGCGCATAGGGCGTGGCAGTCTGGCATGGTGAAGGCTCTAAGTCTTCTTAATCCAGCTAATTCGCCGCTTTTCTCCCTTCTAAAGCTGTATCTGGTTAACTCGTAGATTCTCAAGGGAAGTTGCCGGTAAGAAAATTGGGCGTCGTGAACCATGAGGAATTGACCGAAGCAGGCGCTGAACCTCAAAAAGAAATCTCTTTTGTCTGATTTCAGGACGTATTGTCTCGCCGGGAATCTTTCAAGGTAGTTTGCCATGCTTGGATGTTGGAGATCATACATGACCGGAGTTTCTACTTCCATACCTCCATACTCTATGACCTTTTGCGTCACAAATTGTTCCAGCAATGATTTGATCAAGCTTCCCTTGGGATACCATCTGAAATTGCCAGAGTCGCTGCCTGGCTCATAATCCGCAATCTCCAATCTTTTCATCAGTTTTACGTGAGGCGGCATCTGCTGGACTGCCCTCACCTTTTCCATCTCGTATCTTGCAAGTTTTGCCAGATTTTCATGCTTGGTAAAGTCAAATTCTTCCACCGGAACTAGTTTTCCGTCGGTCTGCAAGATGAACCAGAAAGACTTTAACTTCTCTTCCGCCTTCAAAGCTTCCGGAACAATTTCTTCCTCCTCAACTTCGCCCGGCAAAACTACTCTGAGCTGCTCCGCTAAAGGATGCCCTTTTATGGAAATAGAAAATTTCTTGCACCAACCGAAGGGCGTTCTATAGGTTTCAATTCCCATTTCTTTAGCTCTTCTTTCCATAGCCTTGATGATCCTCAAGGCATCGGCGGGTTTCGCCAAGGTGTTGCTCAAGTGAGCGTAGGGGTAGATAAGAATCCTGTTAACTTTCAATCTACCGAGGGAACCTTTGGTTTCTTCTATTGCTCTTCTGGCGACATCCTCGTCGTCTCCCTCTTCGATGCAAGTGAATAAGACAGCGAGTTCTTCGAGTCTTTGTTTCTTTTTCTCGTATTCCTCAGCGATGGCAACTTCTTTTTCTATTACCTCGTACTCCAAGAAGTTTGAGTGTAGTTGCAGTATTCTCAATTTCACAATCCCTCTTGCTGGTTGTTGTGTTTGAATATCAGGTTTTGTACCTCCATTTCTCAAGCATTTTGTCCTTCTTAGTTTCCTTTTTGTATTCTTTATAGTGGTTCTTGCAAAGATATGATCGTCTTGTCCCCTCAACTTTTAGTCCCGCAGCGCTTACTTTCTCTCTGGAGAGGGAGCGAACCGCCTCTTTGTCGCATCCGACGACGCTGCATTTTACGCCCTTAGCGACTCGACCCAAGGTAGTTCACCGATTCTTCTTCATGTTAAACGTTAATTATCGCATATTAGGACAGTGCTCTATATTATTTCTTTTGAACAGTCACATTTTTCCAGATCTTGCTTGCTCTCACATAGATTTCTTCCTTTTCCCCGAACACTTCGGGTCCCACTCCTTCAACAACGAAGGAGGCTGAAGCAGATCCGATACGTGCGCACGATACTGGATCTTTTCCCTTAACATACTCAGCTAGGAAGGCTCCAATGAAGGCGTCTCCGGCTCCGGTGGGATCTCGGACAATTTTTGGCTTACAAGCTGGGACATCATAAAGTTTTCCTTCAAAAAGCAGTTTGGAACCTTTCATCCCCCTTGTTACAATGACTATTTTTGCTCCGTAGTCATGGATTTTTTCCATAGCCAACTGTAAATCGGCTAAGCCCGTTGCCATCTTGATTTCGCTTTGGGATGATTTGTAGACGTCGATTTGCTTCAGAACCTGCTGGTCGTGCCATCTTTTCAAGTGTATGTTTCCATTGGAATCGAATTCTCGCATAAAGCCTTGCGGGTCTAGAGACAGTGTGTTTGTCAATGTTCGCATTTTGTCAACAAGGCTTCGGGATATTTCGTTTGCGACGGGCGCTATATGAATGACCTTAGCTCGCAGAGATTTTGGTGTATCTTCTGGCAGAATGGGTGGTGCTCGGCTTTTCAGTTGAAGCTGTCTCCTCCAATTGGCGTATTTCAAAATGAACCTTGTGGTTGAAGCGCCTTTAACCCTCTTTAGTCCAGACAAATCTACACCATTGGCGTCCAGCCAAGCGATATGCCTACTGGAAAAATCTTCTCCAACTTTGGAAATCACCGAAACCTTTGCGTCTAGCCTTTTCGCCGTTACCGAAACGTAGGTTGGGGGACCGCCTAGTGCGGGTTTAGGAGTGGTTATTTTTGGTGAACTTATCAAGTCAATTGCGAAGTGGCCGACCGTAACTAAATCGAACATCTTTCTTTAGTAATGGAGAACGATAAGTATATGTTGATTCCGGTGTAAAGTTATAAACTCGTTTAGCAATCATAGAGTTGAGGAAAAGTTATGCCTGTAAAGCGTAAGTCTAGGGGTCGAGCTAAGGGCGGCAAAGGTAGGGGCGCTATGATTCAGTGTAGCAGTTGCGGTCAGCTTGTGCCCCGCGACAAAGCCAAGCGAGCGTCTCGTCGAATCTCCATGGTCGACTCAGCTCTGTACAAAGAGCTTCGTCAGAAGGGCACGTATGTATCTAGCCGCACCGAGACAAGATATTACTGCGTTTCATGCGCGGTGCATCGCGGCGTGGTAAGAGTGCGTTCGAAAGACGAACGGAAGCAACGTCCTCAGATAAGACGGAGACGTTAACCAACATTTATTCTTCTTTCTGTTTGGAAGCCTTACGAAAATAAATTACCCGCTGTAGCACGGTTAGGTTTGTGAGAATGGCTAGAATAACGACTCCCCAACTCAACGCTTCAAGCCAGGCAATGCTGAGAAAACTTGCTATGACCAGTATGACCAAGCGTTCTGCTCGCTCAGCTATGCCCACTGTCTCCATTTTCACTCCCGCCGCTTCTGCCCTCGCCCGAGCGTAACTCACCAGCAACGAGCCCATTAGGGCGGCAAGTCCCCAAGAAAGGTCGCACAGTCCGCCGAGGATGATTCCGCAAAAGATGATTGCGTCGGCGTATCTGTCGAGGAGGGAATCGAGGAAACCGCCGAAGGTTGTGGCTTCTTCGTAGATCCTTGCTAGGGCGCCATCTATGGCGTCGCAGAAGCCTGAAGCCAATAGGAGGAGGGGCGCCAGTATTGGTAAGGGGGTGTGAAACTTCCATTTCCAGTAGGCAAGGGCTGAAAGAACTGCGAAGGCTATTCCTATGGCGCTTACTTGGTTTGGAGTTAAGCCTATGCTGTGAGCCAGTTTCGCTTCAGTGGTCATCCAGGACTGAACTCTTTGCTTGAGTTTTGTCAGCAACTTTCGTCATCTCTCTGTATCTAGACTTCCCCTATTTTTCTTTAAATACTCCCAAACATTCCTGAGCGCATTTGTGGTAATGATCCTATGAATTTCTGTCATCTTAGAGTTTTATGGTCGCAATGCTTATTTAAAAACAGTCTCCGTAAAGGTTAGGCGAGGGGATTCTTCATGATCAACGTGGCTCCGTTGAAAATAGACGACAAAGTTGCGGTTGGCTTGAGGGTAGATTTGCCGGATTCTCCACCCCTTCTCTTGATAGTTGGACGAACAGGATTCGTTATGTGCGGTTTTCTTGACATCGACGTTGCTGAAAAAGTGAACGTGACCGCTGCTATGGTGAGTGGTGTAAAAACTTTTGACGACGTTCTCGCGGCTGAGATTAGAGCAGTTACGCCCAAGGCTCAGATGAAGGGGATAAAGGTTGGAATGAAGGGCGAAGACGCTGTTAAACTGCTTGTCTAGATGCTTCATGCTATTGTAATCCCCGCCTAAAAGCAGAATTTCCGGTCTCTATTTGACCCATATGGCAGGCTAGGTTCGAACAGCGTGTGTGTGAATCTGAGAAACTTCTATTCTCTTAAGTCAACAGTATCTAACGAAAGAAAATCTTATATGACTTTCACGTACTTGTTGCATGAAATGATCGTGATGGGTGACTTTGTTCCGCAACACTGACTTCTTTGGCGCCTATTTTATATTAGCATTTGATTCTTTCAATAGCAAACACCGAGGGAGGAATTAGGATGTCAGAGTCGGGAATTACCGTTAAAAAGTCTAAACAATTTTCAGAATGGTATACTCAAGTGGTCTTGAAGTCGGAGTTAGCCGATTATGCTCCCATCAAAGGCTGCATTGTCTTTAGGGAACATTCGTATGCTATTTGGGAAAAGATTCAGGATTCCTTCAATAAGAGAATAGAGGCAAGTGGACACAAAAACGTGTATTTTCCCCTGTTTATACCAGAGAGTTTCTTGAGGAAGGAGGCTGAACATTTCAAGGGATTCGTCCCAGAGTGCGCATGGGTCACAGTTGGCGGAGACAGTGAACTAGAAGAAAGGCTTGCTGTAAGACCTACGTCTGAAACCATAATGTATGTGATGTATAGGAAGTGGATAAAAAGCTGGAGAGACCTCCCCCTCAAATTGAATCAGTGGTGTAACATCGTAAGATGGGAAACTAAAGCAACTAAACCGTTCTTGAGGACAAGAGAGTTTCTGTGGCAAGAGGGTCACACGGCACATGCAACGAAAGAAGAAGCAGACAAAGAAGTTATGGATATTTTGGAAATCTACAAAGATTTGATGGAAGAGCATCTTGCCATTCCAGTGTTAGTCGGAAAGAAAACTGAAAGCGAAAAATTCGCTGGAGCCCTTTATACCACGACATTGGAAGCTCTAATGCCCGATGGAAAGGTCCTTCAACTGGGAACATCGCATAATCTTGGTCAAAACTTCTCCAAACCCTTCAAAATTAAATTCGTTGGAAAAGATGAGAAAGACCATTATGTCTGGCAAACGTCGTGGGGCATATCCACCCGTCTAATAGGGGCTCTGGTGATGGTTCATGGCGATGACAAAGGATTAGTACTTCCTCCAAAAAAGGCTCCATGCCAAGTTGTGATAGTTCCTATCTTCTACAGGGAAATGAAAAAAGATTTGATGTTGAATAAAGCCAGAGAAATTTTCAAGAAGTTGGAGGAAAACGGTATAGCAACTGTTCTTGATGACAGAGAAGAGTATACCCCCGGATGGAAATTCAATCAATGGGAATTGAAAGGCGTACCGATAAGAATCGAGATCGGTCCAAAGGACATTGAGAAAAAACAGGTAATCGCCGCCAGAAGGGATACATTTGAGAGAATTGAGGTGAAAGAAGAAGAGCTGATGGGCACCGTAGATAAGGTGCTGAAAGAAATTCAAGAGAACCTTTTCAATCAAGCGAAGAAATTTTTAGAGGAACACATCACTTCTGTAGAGACTTATGCTGAGTTTAAGAAAGTTCTGAGAAAAAGGGGCGGTTTCATCAGAGCTTGTTGGTGTTCAAATCAAACATGCGAAGAAAAGATTAAGGACGAAACTGGGGCAACTATTAGACTGATTCCATTTGAAAAAGAAGGGTTGTTTTCGAACTGCGTTTACTGTGGCGACAAAGCAAAAGAAGTAGTTTACTTCGCTAGAGCATACTAGGGCATAAGCAAATTCCTAAGCCAACATTTCTATCTTAGACAGAAGAAACTGTGTCAATGGAGTGTACAAGTTGGTTAAAGATGAAATTCGAATGAGAGTTTGGCGTCTCATGGAAGAAAAAGGAATCGCCACGTTTCCCAGACCCGTTTTTCATAGAATACCTAATTTCATAGGCGCTAAAAAAGCTGCTCAACGCGTAAACGAACTGCCCGAGTATAAGACAGCAAAAGCCGTTTTTTGTAACCCAGATTCTCCGCAGAGGCATGTTCGAGAAATGGCTTTGATGCACGGCAAAATGCTCGTTATGGCTACGCCTAGATTGAGGAAAGGCTTACTTTTGCTAGATCCTCATGTGATTCCTCAGAACCGCCTTTTTGAGGCATCCTCGATTCGAGGAGCGTTTAAGCACGGTCGTTTCGTCAAGCCATCTGAGGTTAAAATTGATTTGTTTGTAGCCGGATCTGTTGCGGTTTCTCTGGACGGAGGAAGATTGGGTAAGGGAACCGGCTATTCTGATCAAGAGTATGCTATTTTGAAAAAGGCGGATGGTCTTGCTCCTGGGCTCCTTGTTGTTACAACGGTGCATGATGTGCAAATTGTGGAAAAAATCCCTAGAGATGAATGGGATGTTCCAGTGGATGTTATTGTTACGCCAACAAGGGTTATTCGAATGAAGTAAGTGTTTATCTTATCTTCTCCTCTAATACCTTGTCTGCTTCTTCCAGTTCAAGCTTTTTCAGCACTTCGGACTTAGGTATTCCGTTTTTATCCCAGCCAACTTCTTCATAATATTCCTTTTTTGAATCCTCAAACTTGGCTCTGTCAACCTTTCTTCCGGCGTAAGGTCCTGATGGCAATGGCTCGTAGAACCTTGGAGGGTTGTCGTCATGTATTTTCGGGTTCCATTTGAGGTCTGGTCCACCTAGGAGCAATAGTACTCTCTGTAGGTGAAGTATTCTACGTGCTGTTGTCTCATACCACTCTTCTGGTCCTATTTCCCACCCAGTAACCGCCTTAAAGAAGTTCCATTTGAGATGTCGGGGCAAGTTGAAGGTGTTGAACCAGCAGTATACACCTGAGTCGTGGAGGATTATTGCCAACTCGCTGTTAGAGTGATAGATTGGGAGATATGCTGTCGATGTGTGGTCGCCGGCTTGAACAGAGCAAGCATAGGATATGTCCGTCGTGTAATCCTTCCCGCTTCTAACTCCGTGGGCTCCTATGGCCATTCCCTTCTCATGAACCACGTATTGCGTCACGTCTTTCTTTTTCATTTCCTTTATCTTGAGGGCGGCTCTGTAAGAACCCTCGGCTAACACGTCTCCGATTCCTTCCCTAATGGCGATCTTCTGGGCTAATGCAGCAAAGGCCTTGGCGTCTCCCCACTTCAATTCTATGCCGTCTAGGTCTTCCTTGGTTAGGATGCCTCTCTGGTAGAGTTCGCCAGCGAACCCTAGCGCGTTTCCACCTTGTATGCCGCAGAGTCCCAAATCATCAATCAAAGACGCTAAATAGACATTTTCTTCTGGAGTGAAGATGCCTAAGTTGGTTCCCACGTATGCCTGTAGCTCATAGTCTGGGTTGTCTCCTATTGCGCCTTTAAAGGGACCTCCTTTTACCATCGCAACTTTCAAGCATGTTGTTGGACAGCCAAAGTCCCCCCAATATCTCTTTATCCAGACTCTTTGCTCGAACTTGTCCACTCCAAAACTTTTCTGGTCATGCCACTCTTCCTGCCAGTTTCTAATGGGCTCGGAACTGGTTACGGCACCAACCTCGTAGCCCGCAGCGCCAGTTCCCCACCGTCGAAATGAATCATTAGTGTAGCATCTGGCTGATACTTCATCTATCAGCGCCTTCACTTTCTCTATGTCCTCCACCTCTGGTAGGGGTCCCCTACCCTTAGCCACCAGCGCCTTCAAATTCTTTGAACCCATCACCGCCCCGTAGCCGCCGTAACCTGCCGCGTGCGTCCATTTCGCCATCACAGCGGCTATTCTGACTTTGTTCTCTCCAGCCGGCCCTATGTAGAGCACAGCTGGCTCTTTCCACTCGCCATACAGTGGAAACCTCTTTTTGAGCTCTTCTCTTCCCTCTTTGGTAAGTATCCTTAGGGTTTGCTTTCCGTCTTTTCCCCATATGTGACGCGCATCTCTGATCTCAGCGTGAGAATCTGTGACGAAAATGTAGCTTGGTTTGGCGGCCACGCCTGTAATGATCAAGCCGTCGTAGCCTGCGCATTTGAGTTCTACTGGAAATTCTCCAGCAACTGTCGAACCCACTACGCCGTTGCTTTGGGGAGACTTTCCGGATACGCAAATTCTACCTCCTGGGAAAAAACCGGTTAGGGGTCCAGTTAAGACAAGAAGAATGTTTTCGGGTCCGAGGGGATCGATGGTCTCCCACCGGTGGCCTAATCTATCCCACAGAATCTTCGTAGCCAAACCTCTGCCGCCAATATACTGTCTTAGGATGCTTTCATCGAATGTTAACTCCTTTATCTTCTCTGCCGAGAGGTCAACTTCTAGAAACTTTCCTGCGTACCCCCGCATTTAGATCCACTCCTCCTCCGCCGTTTCTCCGTAGAGGCTGGCAACCAAATCTCGTGTTACTTCTTCAGGTTTGCGGGCATATAGCTTGTAAGCGCGGTTGCGCCCCATTACTTTTTCATCTGCTTTCGACACAACCCTAAGAACATACCATCCTCCTTCACGGCAAACCTTTACGCATTGAGGTTCTCCTCCACACAGATCACATATTATCGCGTAATTCTCGATTGGATGCATATGGGGAATCCTACCTGGACAAGCATTGATGCAGAGACCGCAGGCAGTACACTTTTCTTTATCAACTAAAACAGCTCCCGTCTCCTTGCTCACCGACAAGGCGTCTACGGGGCAAGATTCAACGCAGGGATAGTCGTCGCATTGGGTGCAGAAATGGGGAAATTCCGCTCCGGGGACGAGCATGAAAACCCGTATCCTTGAGGCTTCCGGCCAGATTCTTTTTTCGTGGAAAAGGGAGCAGGCTATCTCGCATTTTCTGCATCCACTGCACTTTGAGTAATCTCTAACGATCCAGATGGGTTCTTGAGAACTCAATTATAAGGCCTCGTTAAACAGGCTGAAACAAAAGGTTTTTCATCGGTTTCATTTAAAGCTAACGATAAGCTTCCTAAAGCACAATATGTATCTTTCGACCCCGAATTTGTTGTTGTTCTGTTTGAAAAAGGTTAAAGCAATGTAGTAACGCTTAAGCGTACAAACAACAAATCTCGGGCAGATGGTTTGTTTGGTGCTTCTAGAGTGGATGGAACAATTTGCGCTTCATTTTGGTTATTTGGGAGTTTTCCTCATCAGCCTCGTCGGCGCCTTGTCTATTATCTTTCCTATACCTTACACTCTTGTCATTTACTTATTGGGAAGTGTTTTGGATCCCTTTCTTGTCGCAGTCAGTGGCGGTCTAGGCTCCGCTCTCGGCGAATTTTCTGGATACGTGCTTGGCTACTATGGACAAGCGGTACTAGGTGAAGAAAGGCGAAGAAAAATGGATTACATGATGAAGGTTTTTCACCACTATGGATTCGCTGCAATCTTCTTCTTTGCCTTAACTCCCTTGCCTGATGATCTCCTTTTCATTCCGTTAGGAATCATGCGATACCGGTTTGTGAAAGCTTTCATCCCAGCTCTTTTGGGTAAAATGTTAATGTGTTTCATTTTGGCATATAGTGGCCGCTTTTCTATTGGATTAATTGAAGTCATATTCGGGGAAGGCGGATGGTTAGGAGTCGTGATCACATCTGCTCTTTTAATCATCGTCATTGTAGCCCTTCTCAAAATTGATTGGGAGAAAGTCTTTGAGAAGTATGTGGGCACAGAGAGAGTGAAAAAAGATTGAGAGTTATAGCTGACCTCCACATTCACAGCAGGTTTAGCCGTGCCACAAGTCAGAAAATGAATATAGACGAAATAACTCGTTTTGCCCGAATCAAGGGCTTGAACCTCGTGGGCACAGGAGATTTCACTCACCCCAAATGGCTCAAAGAACTAACTGAAGAGCTAGTTGAAATTTCAGACACCAACCTCTACGGAACGACAAAACATCCGGACTCCCCTGTGCGCTACATGATAACGGCCGAGGTTAGTACAATATTCACAGTTGAAGGCAGCGTCAAAAAAATCCACCATGTCATCTTGACTCCAAGCCTCGAAACTGCGGTTCAAGTCAATGATCAATTGAAGCGTTACGGCGATCTCAGTATTGACGGTAGACCAACTCTGGACATGACCGCATCTCAACTTGTAGGCGAGGTTATGCGAGTTTCGGATGAAAACGTCGTCATTCCCTCTCACGCTTGGACTCCATGGTTCAGCATTTTTGGCGCCTTCAGTGGTTTTGACCGAGTAGAAGATTGCTATCAAGACATGACGAAACACATCCCAGCCTTAGAAACAGGTCTCTCCTCGGACCCACCCATGAACTGGAGGATAAGCGCCCTAGACAAGTTTGCCTTGGTTTCAAACAGCGACAGCCACAGCAGTTGGCCTTGGAGAATCGGAAGAGAAGCCAACGTGTTTGAGCTGGAACGGTTAACCTATCAAGGGGTGGTTGATGCAATTCGCAAGAAGGACCCGAAACGCTTCAAATTCACCATCGAAACCAACCCTGCCTATGGTAAGTATCACTGGACAGGCCACAGAAACTGCAACGTCTCCCTTTCCCCTCAGGAATCCATAAAATTTGGAAACCGCTGCCCAGTTTGTCGCAGGAAACTTACGAAGGGAGTCGAGCAACGCGTAGAAGAGCTAGCAGATCGGTCTGACGGCTTCAAACCAGAAGAGGCAATAGGCTACATGCATCTGTTACCTCTCTCCGAGATCATTGCAACGGTTTTGGGAGTCGACTACCCCGGCGCTCAAAAAGTTTGGAGCATCTATAACCCTCTAGTCGCGAGGTTCGGCGACGAATATACCGTGCTCATAGACGCAACCAGAGAAGAAATGTCCCGAATTGTTGACCCAAGAATCGCCGAAGCCATAGTTCGAGTTAGAGAAGAGAAAATGAGGGTTATACCCGGGTATGACGGCGTTTATGGCCAACTTGTGATCTTCGAGGAAGAAAGGGAAACAGGAAAGGTGATGCCAGAGAGGCCGAAGCAACGTAGTATAGTTGACTTTATGTAACATCCTCTTAGTTTATTAATGGTTAAGAAAATTATGGCATTGAGGGTGACTTTTGAAGCTGCGTATAGCCTTGGTTCAATTTGGGCGAGATAGATGGAACAAAACTAGAAATGTTGAGCGTATGCTCTCAACTCTTTCGGAGATAAAGAATTTAGATGTTGTTTGTTTGCCCGAAGCTTGGACTGGTGGAGGCGAACTTTTTCTGGAAGAAAAAGAACGTGAATCGCTTCTCTCATCCCTATGCGAACTCGCTGCTGAAAACAATTATAATCTCTTAACTGGCGGCTTGTTCAATCGTCGAGGAGAAAAGAACTTCGACACCTGCCACATAATCAACCGAGATGGGAAGGTAATCGGTTTTTACGACAAACGTTTCCCATCCACTGCCTTCAATGAAAGAGACTTTTGCAGCCCCGGAGATGCTTCGCCAGTTTTCAAAGTTGACGATGTTAAAATCGGCATAGTGATCTGTGTTGACGCCCTCTACCCAGAACTCGCGAGAAACCTAGCTCTAAACAATGCCTGCATAATTTTCAACCCCTCCAATATACCTGAAAACCGAAGCGAGCTGTGGAAACATGTGTCTGTGACTAGGGCCGTGGAAAACACGGTTTTCTACGTTTTCGTGAACAATACGAACACGCTTTATCCGGATGAGCGGATGGTGAAAGGCAATAGTCTTGTTGTAGCGCCAGACGGAGAAATGATCCTAGAAGCTGGTGAAGAAGAAAAGGTTTTTCAAAGCGACCTCGATTTGAGCCAAATAGATAAAATTAGAAAACGATGGCGATACCTCGACGATATACGACAACAACCAGTTTATTAAATCAAGGTATAAATAGAGAATAGAGGTGTGAAGTCTGCCTGAAATCCACCCATCAAAGGACATCGTAGAAAGTAAGTCAAGCCTATTGAAGGATCGAAAGGTTGCCCTCTGCATCACTGGCAGCGTAGCCGCGGTTAAATGTCCCGAGATCGCCCGTGAACTGATGCGAAATGGCGCAGAAGTCTCCACGGTTATGTCAGTTATGGCTCAAAAAATTATTCATCCATACCTTATGGAGTGGGCAACTGGAAACCCTGTAGTAACAGAGCTAACTGGAAAAATTGAACACGTTATGCTAGCCGGAGAGGGGGTGGGTAAGGCCGACCTCGTTTTGGTGGCTCCGGCAACGGCTAATACCATTAGCAAAATTGCCTGTGGAATAGATGACACACCAGTCACTACGGTGGTTTCAACGGCCTTCGGGTCCGGCATACCGATTATGGTTGTACCGGCGATGCATGAGTCTATGTATCGCCACCCTGTGGTGACTGAGAACGTTAGGAAGCTTGGATCCTTGGGCGTAGAGTTTGTTGGACCTAGAGTTGAGGAGGGAAAGGCGAAGATCGCTGAAGTCAAGGAAATCGTGGATGCGGTTATCCGTAGTCTCACCGTTAAGAGAGACCTAGCTAAAAGAAAGGTTTTGGTCACCGCTGGCCCCACTTTAGAGTATATAGACCCTGTTAGGGTGATGACAAACAAAAGCTCCGGGAAGATGGGTGTGGCTATCGTTGAGGAAGCGTTGTCGCGGGGAGCTGAAGTAACCTTAGTTTACGGTCCTGGAACGGCTATTCCTCCCATGGGGGCTAAGATAGTCTCTGCTGAAACCAGTCAGGAAATGTACGAGGCCGTGGTCTCTGAGTTAAAGTCGAAGAAATACGACGTTGTAATCGCTGTTGCGGCAGTGACTGATTGGGCGCCGGAGAAAAAGTATGAATACAAAGTTCCGACGAGCATCGAAACTGAACTCACTGTAAAAATGAGGCCAACCCCAAAAATTATCGATTCTGTAAAGAAGGTTAGCCCAGACACTTTCCTTGTAGCCTTCCGTGCAGAATACAATCTGTCTGATGAAGAGCTGATTCAAAGCGCCTACAAACGACTGAAGAAAGCAAAGGCGGACCTAATCGCAGCAAACGATGTTGGGAGAAAGGGTGTTGGTTTCGCATGCGACACTAACGAGGTTTTTATTGTCGACGCAAACAAAAAAGTCGTCCATGTTCCCCTCGCCACGAAACGAGAAGTTGCGAAACGCCTCTTCGACGTAATCGTTAATAAACTCAAATAAAATTCCGTTCTGACATCTCCAAAGCACCAACAATTTTAAGACGGAGCCAAATCTTAACTGAGGTTCACAGTAGGAAGGAGTTATCTTGAAAGACGACTTGGCAAAGGCCGTTGATCACGGACGGAAACTTGGCGCCGACTACGTTGAAGTTCGGGGGCAGAGACTTTTCAAAACCTTCTTGACGACGAAGGACGGCAGAGTTGAAGCGGCGAAGGAGGGAACTGAAAGCGGTGCAGGCGTCAGAGTTTTGGCGAAAGGCGCTTGGGGGTTCGTGTCCCTTGGAAAGTTAGACTTAAAGTTGTTGAGAGAGGCTGTTGGTGAAGCGTTCAAGTTGGCGAAGGCGGCGGGTTCTAAGGTGAAAACGCCTGTGAAGCTTGTTGAGACAAAGGCCTTGGAAGATAGAGTGGTGGCTGACCCGAAGAAAGATCCGAGAGAAGTTCCCATAGAGGAAAAGATTGACGTCGCCTTAACGATGGATAAAACGGTTTTCAGTTATGACCGACGTATAAAGAGTTGCACCATCGACTATCTGGACGTAACAGGAACGAGTTACTTCATTAACAGCGACGGAACCTACATTGAACAAGACAAACTATACGTCTGGTCTCGAATCCTTTCCTCAGCACGAGAAGCCAACGTTTTCACTTCGGGAAGGGAGGAAATAGGGTCCACAGCCGGCTTCGAAGTGTTTGACATAGAAACGCCAGAAAATGTGGGAACAATGATTGCCAAACGCATAATCGATCAGCTGAAAGCCAAGGCACCGAAAGGTGGAACGTTCCCAGCCGTGATCGGCACCAACGTTGTTGGCGTCTTCATCCATGAGGCCCTAGGACACCTGGCAGAAGCAGACCTCACCTTGTCCGGATCTGTTCTCTCCGACAAGCTCGAGAAAAAAATTGCTTCTGAGGTTATCACAGTCTATGACGACGGCACAGTCAAAGGCGCCTTCGGGTCCTTCAAATACGACGACGAGGGAGTTCCGACGCAAAAAACCATACTGATTAAGAACGGGAAATTGGCTGGGCTCATGCATAATCGGGAAACCGCCTACAAGTTTAATATGAAACCAACAGGAAACGCTCGAGCAGAAGATTTCCGGTTCGAACCTATCATCAGGATGCGTAACACCTACCTCGCTCCGGGCGACTCAGCCTTCGAGGAACTGCTTGAGGACATAGATTATGGTTATTATCTCAAAAGCTTTCGAGGCGGCCAAGCAAATTTGGATGGAACTTTTCAGGTTGGAATACAAGAAGCGTACGAAATTGTTAAGGGCCGTTTAGGTGTTCCTGTTCGGAATGCCTCAATCAGCGGAAATACCCTTGAGACTCTACATAAGGTGGATGCGATTGGCAGAGACTTCAAATTGTGGCCAGGCAGAT
>JAOUPL010000019.1 GCA_029879825.1 Candidatus Bathyarchaeota archaeon | reverse complement strand
GAACAGATGCTAGATCAGCGATTCTTTGGCTGAGCCTCCCTTTGTGCATGGTGCCCTTGGAAGCCAGGGCCCCCATCATGTTCTTCAAACTCAACGTGATGGTGGCTATCCTGTGAGGCTTAAGCTTTGGAACGCTGATTATCGTGCTTTCTAAAGCAGTTTTGGCAACCCTCACGCTCTTAAGCGACAGTGGGTCAGGCGGTTTGACCTCAACAAACTCATCTTTGTTAAGGTCAACAAGTTTTACACCCCACCTTTCAGCAACGGCGTCAACACCAGCAACTTGAAAAGCTTCGAAGGTGTCTGCAAAACCGCTTCCCTCACCTATGACAATTTCCTCCACTTTACGTTCCCTCAAAAACTTAACGATCCCTTCTAAGACTCGGGCGTCTGTTGTGATTCCGGTTGAAGGGTGACTGGAATTTATGTAGTTGGGCTTGATCAAAATTGGCTTTTTCTCAGAGAGCAAACCATCCACGTCAGACCCTATCTTTTCAAGAGCTTCAACGGTCATTTCGACAGGTCTTGTTCCCTTGACAATAGCGACTCTACTCATTTGGGAGCACTTACCGTTGTCAAACACCACACGCCAATTTGAATGTTTCTTTTCTAAGGCTTCGGCGCGCAAAATCGAGCGCGTAGACTTCCTTAGAATCCCTCAAGACAGCGCGGTATGCACAATATTATATGCGAGCACATAAAGGGCGGTACGCGCGCACACAACAGTAACATGAGCTCAAAAATTTCATGCCGCACCCGCGCAAGATTAATTTATCTGCGTCTCAGTTTTCTAGTGTCATGGACTTACTGAACTTCGTTGCGACAGTTGTTCTTCTAACTGCTTCCGGCGCCTTGGCTCCAGGTCCCTTGTTTTTCGTCACAGTCTCTCACGGTGCTAGGTCGGGAGCCAAGAGCGGTTTGGTGTTTTCAATAGCGCATACTTTGGTTGAGTTCTCTCTTGTCATGCTGTTGGCGTGTGGTCTCCTGACGGTTGCGAATGAGCCTGTTGTTAAGCTCACTGTTGGGGTCGCTGGGGGTGTGGTTCTTGTTGTTTTTGGTATCATGCAGATCCGTGGCTCCCTCAGATCTAGATTCGATGAGACTAGATCCGGGGGAGTGGCGACGCGGAATCTTCTGTTGATAGGGTTGGCCTTTACCGGCTTGAATCCTTTCTTCGTTGTTTGGTGGCTCACGGTTGGCGCAAATCTGATTCTTCTTTCCCTTGAGTTTGCTTCCTTAGCTGGGGTTGTGTTCATGTATATCTGTCACGTGTGGATGGACTACGCTTGGCTTACGTCTGTTGCCCATTTTTCGAAGATGGGAACCAATGTTGTAGGATTTAAATGGTATAGGCTCATTTTGACTGTGTTCGGGGCGGTCCTGATCTATTTCGGTCTCGCCTTTCTCGTCAATTCTTTAGGCTTCTAAAAGTTTCTTCGGTTTGGCGAGATTCTTGGTTTGCATGGGGGCGCTATTCTGCGCATTCGGTGACCAGTTTCTGCAGTTCTTCCGTTCTTGTCTCTTCGAATGCGCGTGCACATAAGCGGTACAGGAAGAACAGCGTGGCGCCTGGAACTAGGAGAAATCCGCCTAAGATGCCGAGAAGTAAAAGCATATTCTCATCTAGAGAACGCATGTCGAATCTGTTAATATAGGAGTTGTTTCGCAACCGGTCATATATCGGAAAACAGATGCGCCCGCATCATTGTTGAGTTGTGGAATCTCTTTTATGCTTGAACGTGTGAAAACAATCTTTTAGGGTGTGAGTGACCTATGGTTTATTGCACTGAGTGTGGCACCAAAAACGAAGAAGATGTTGAATACTGCATTAAGTGTGGGGCAAACCTGTGGGTCCCACGGGAGAAAAGGTTGGAAAGACGTGCGAAGGAATGGGGCGAAGAATTTGGGAGACGTGCAGAGGAATGGGGAGAACAGTTTGGAAGGCGTGCGGAAAAAGAATGTTTTGGACTCCCTCACGGCGGCGCAATCGTAGGCCTAATCATTGGCGCAATAATAATACTTTTAGGACTGTCCCTAGTGCTTGGAATAGAAATATGGAATTACCTATGGGCCTTCATCATAATCGTCATCGGGCTACTCATCGTCGCCGGGGCCATCTACAGCTTCAGCCGTAGATCTTGACCTTCCCCTCTTTTTTCTAACGCGCGCGCAAGCATAGACTGTCCTTCAAACGTCAAACTAAACACAATGACCCCACCAAAAAGCGCACCGAGACGCCATCGCCATAATAAAAGCCCACACCTTCACCAAAAGATCCAGCGTCAAACCAAGGACCTTGATGCCTCTCCCAAGACGACGCTTGTCGTCGTCCTGCGTTTCTGCATCTGACGGTCGACAACAACTACACAACCTCTGAAACACCTGCATAAGCCTTGACCCAGCTTAGAAGTAGTTGTTGATAAACGCAGGAAAAAACCAACAACAACTGCAGCTTCCAGATCAACTGCCCACCCACTGAAAAACTCAATCTAGAAGTAGTTGTCACTAAGGACTTCACGACGACTACTACTTCTACATCAACCTCACATTAATCGCCAAGAATTAAGGAAGTATGCGCACGAAAATCTGGGAAATGCGTAAGCGACTCTGGTTGGAGTAAAGAATTTAATTCTGGTTTTCCTTTTTTCTCAAGGAGGTGCTGGAAGATGCCAGAGCGTAGACGGAAGAGGCGGTTTTTTGACATCTTCGGCTTTGGTGAGGAAGATTTTCTGTTTGGAGGAGAACCAACTGAGGGCGGATCCGGATATTCGATGTCTGTAACCTACGACGAGAAGGGCAAGCCTGTGGTTCAAGTCAAAACTCAAGGAGACACAGACACCACAAAGTTGCGTAGGGACATAGAGCAACAGTATCCGGAGGCAAAGATTGAAGGGCTAGAGAAAAAACCCCTGATCAGAATAATAGACGAAAAGGAAGAGGAGAACAAATCCGAGGCTGAAAAGGAGAAACGCTGAAAAGAGTTTTCAGTGGAAAGTCAAAAACAAGTCACATTTTTGGTTAAAATTGTCCTAAATTGATATTACGTTTTTCATTCCTGGTCTTTCACCCAAAAATCGACCAATACACATGAGATTAAATATTAGTAACAAGCCTCTCTTATATATTTTCCACCCGAAACAACACGACATTTTATTAGTGAAATTGACGATTGTTTTGTTAGGAATGGACCATGTCTGAAGAAGAAGGAAGGAAAAAGGCGGTTTTTCCGTCTCCATTTCCGTCTAGAAGACCGGAGAGGCCTGAGGAAAGAAGGTGGCCGTCGCCAACCCCGATGCCCCTGGTTCCAACCGAAAACATCGACAAAGTCATCAAACAGATACTGAACCGACTGGATGCCATAGAAAAACGGCTGGAAAGAATAGAGAAAATGCTTATGGCAAAACAACTTCCTGTATAGAACACCAGGAATTTCGTCGTCAAGAACCACATCTTATCGTTCACCCTAAAACAGAAAACCGCGCCCTTTTCTCACGTACCCACCCGTGACAGGGATGGACTGACCACACTTAGCACATTTCTTATCACCAGTTATCCTGTAGCGAACTATTCGGTAGCCAAATCTGTGGATGAGCCTTTCCCCACAGTTGGGACAATAAGTGTCTTCGTATCCGTGGCCCTGAACGTTTCCCAAGTAGGGATAAAGAACCCCAGCCTTCTTCGCCATCTCATAAGCCTTCTCCAGCGTTCCAATCTTTGTGGACGGATTGCGAAACTTGTAGGCTGGATAATATCGAGTGAAATGCAGAGGCGTTTCAGGCCCCACCGCCTCTAGGTGTCTCTCTGTCACCCATCGTAGGCATTCTTCGTCATCGTTGACATCCGTGACGACTAGGTTAACGATCTCCACGTGGAATCCCAATTTCTTGGCTTCTCCAGCGTTTCTCCAAACCTTCTCCACGTCTGCTCCGCCACAGTATTTCCGGTAAGTCTCAGCGTCACCCTTCAAGTCGATCTTAAGCCCATCCATACCCGCTGCTCTCAGCAACTTCAAAGCCTCCAAGGTCATGTAACCGTTGGAAACGTAACAACAGTAGAGACCCTTCTCACGGGCCATCCTAAACACCGGCAAAACCCAATCCGTCAGCACAGTGGGTTCTTGAAAACTCACGCACAGACCGTTATCCTCTCCTCGAACGGCTGCTTCCACGACTTTTTCGGGAGAACAAAAACTAGATCTGGCGGGATTCGGTTCAGTTTTTGATAAATGATGATTTTGGCACCACACACAGTCGAAGTTGCACGACCATGTGGAAAAGGTTAGGGCTGTTGAGCCGGGCCAGTAATGGAAGAAGGGCTTGATTTCTATAGGTCTGCTTTCTAATGCGCTGAGATCTCCATAAACCAAGGTGTAGAGCTTACCTTCTACGTTCATTCTGGTCTTGCAGAATCCTTTCAGGCCGGGGTGAATCAGGCATCTTCTCTCGCACAGGCCGCATCTAACTTTATCCTCTTTCAGTTTCTCGTAGAGGAGGGCTTCGTGAACCGTGGAATACTGTAGTAACTCCTGCACTTTCAGCACACTGTGTATAGAAGAAATGGTTGGAGGTTACATAACCTTTTCAGAAAGTGTTGGCTAGCCTTTTCTTAGCCCTGTTCGAGCGATCAGTATTCCCACTAGCGAAAAGATCAGTGCGAAGACTATCAAGAACTGAAAGTCCGCTGTAACTTTGGCCGCGTCAAACCCTGCGTTGGAGTGGAGAATGAAGGCTCTTACGGCGTCCCCGGCGTAGGATATAGGATTGAAGTTTGCGATGGTTTGAAGCCACTGAGGCATCTGTTTTATCGGAAACAAAGCGTTGCTGGCAAACATGAGGGGCAGATTCAGCAGGTTCGCAACGGCTATGACGGTTTCGTGACTCTTGATCTGCATCGTAATAGCCAAAAACATCGATGAGAGCCCCAAACTAAGCAGGAAAAGAACTGTTACCATCCCAAGGAAATCCAAGATTCCGAAGGCGTTTCCAACCTTTAATCCAAAGGCAAAGGCGATGCTGAAGATGAGCAAAACTTGAAACATGCCCCTGATTACGCTGGAACCCACCTTCGCGAGCACAATTGATCCTCGGGAAATCGGCGCCACAAGAAGTTTGTTAAGGAACCCGAATCTTCGATCCCACACCACCGACATGCCGCTGAACATAGCCGTGAACAACACAGTGATTGACAGTATTCCGGCAGCCATATACGTGAAGTAGTCTGTTGTCCCGCCGAAGGTTTCACTTATCATCTGATTTAGAAACATGCCTATTTGATCTTGGACTTCTGGCGGTAACTGGTTAATCAATTCCGGGGAAACCGAAATAAGGCCTGTTAGGTTCAACGCTTTTCCGAAGAGACCCAACCAAATGATCGGTTGGAGGAGCATCATGAAAAGCAAGAAGGGATTCTTCACCCACTTCTTAACTTCTCTTTTGGTCAGCGCGATTGTTTCCTCTATCATTCTCTAACCCTCCTCAAAGTTCTCATTCTTCTCCAGACTTCCATGGTCTCACCTTGGGTTTCCCGTAGCGAGCGTCCGGTATATTCCAAATAGACTTGGTCAAGGGTTGGCTTTATCAACGAAACCCTGCCTATCCTCAAATCCATTTTAAGGAGATTTTCAATTATGTCCGGGAGCGCTTTCTCTCCTCTTGAAACCTTGATTCTATATGTGTCTCCGATTTTCTTAACGTCTTTCACTTGAGACAGAGATTTCAGCGTGTCCGTCTGGTCATCTTTTTTGTTGTTAAACTCCAGTTCAATTATGTCTCCGCCAAGGCTGTCTTTAAGGTTCTCTGGAGTATCTAAAGCCACGATTTTTCCTTGATCTATGATGGCTATTCGGTCGCAGAGGACGTCTGCTTCCTCCATGTAGTGGGTCGTCAGAAACATCGTAATTTTATGTTCGTCTCGCAGTTTCTTTATGTAATCCCACATGACGACTCGAGTTTGAACATCCAACCCCAGCGTAGGCTCGTCCAAAAAAAGCACCTTGGGATAGTGGATCAACCCTTCAGCAAGCTCAAGACGCTTGCGCATCCCACCGGAATAGGTTTCGACCCTCCTGTTCGCGGCATCTGTTAAGGCAACGAGGCTCAAAGCCTCCATGGTTCTTTCTCTGGCCACTTTGGTCGGAACATGGTAAAGCTTCGCTTGAAGCATCATGTTTTCCATGCCCGTAAGGTCGTCGTCGACTGTTATGTCCTGAGGCACGAGACCAACTACTTCTCTGACCTTACCATCTTGCTTTTCAACATCGAATCCACCCACCTTGGCAGACCCTTCGGTAGGGTTGAGCAGCGTTGTAAGCATGTTTATGGTGGTGGTTTTTCCAGCGCCGTTCGGACCCAAAAAGCCGAATATCTCGCTTTCCTCAACAGAGAAGGACACATGGTCCACGGCTACGAGCTGTCCGAAGCGCTTGGTTAGGTCATTGGCTTCAATGACACGCATGTTTTCTACCTCTACCTCATTCGAAGCTTGTTGTCTAACTCTAATCAGTCTTTTAACTTCTTCGCTATCTCGTTTAATCTTTCAGCGGCTTGTTCCAAGACTTCTTTAGCTTCGGTGGCAACTTCTTCTGAGTATCTTTTACGTAGGCTGTCCATGAGGCTCCAGCCAGCCATCACCAGCTTTTTTCCTGCTTCGACCAGTTCGCGTGTCTTTTCAGGGTAAGAATTAAACCAAGGAAATGCAGGGAAGGGAGGCATGAGAAATCCGAATTTTTCGCGAAGTTCTTCCTTTCTCTTCACATGTTCTTGAAGAAACGCTTTGCCTTGGTCAGTGAGCGTGTAGCGTTTGATTCCTGCCTCTTGTTCGGGAACCTCTTTGGCGTATCCCTTGTCATGTAACCACGCTAGGAGCGGGTAGATGGAGCCCGGGCTTGGTTTCCAACGTCCATCGGTTCGTTCCTCGATTTCGTTCATGATTTCTGAGCCTGACATGGGCTTTTCGTCCAGCAGTCTTAGCACGTGATATCTCAGGAAACCTTTTGGAACAGACGCCATATGTCTCATCCAACGTCCAAAGGGATGCTTATGGTGCACTCAAATCAGCTCCTATTATCATTATTGATATCAAATGCGATATCAACAGTGACTTATAAACCTTCTGCTTCTTTCACGTCTTAGATTTTCTTTTGCTGCGTGGAAAAATATGGCGCGTTCGTAGACCAAACCTTACGAGAGCCAGCATCAACGGGACTTCCATTAGCGGTCCAATTACTGTAGCTAGAGCGGCGCCTGAATTGAGTCCGTAAAGGGTTGTTGCGACCGCAATGGCGACCTCGAAGTGGCTGCTTGAACCGATGAGAGTGGTGTCTATTGACGTTTCGTAGTCCCAGTTTGACAGCCAAGAGGTTGTGTAGGTTATGGCAATCATTGTGATATAGTGGAGCAGATTTGGAGCAGCGAGGTAAGCCACTAGAAGCGGATCGTTGAGGATTATCTCTCCTTGGAAAGAAAACATGACAATTAGAGTAAGCAGCAACGCGATGATGGATATTTTGCGCACACGTTCAAGATAAGTGGAGTCAAACCACTCTTTTCCCTTTCTTCCTATAAGCAACTTTCTGGAAACTGCCCCTAAGGACACTGGAAGAGCTATAAAAACGATTACGCTCATGGCAATCAGATCCCATGGAACAGGTATCCCGCTTACACCAAGGTAAAAAGCAGATAGGGGTGCGTAAAGAGCCAGCATCAGTAGCGCGTTTATGGCTGTGTTTATTAGTCCTTGGGCAAGGTCTCCCTTTGCCAACAGCATCCACCACATAACCATGGCCGTGCATGGGGACATGCCGAGCAGTATAACGCCAGCTCTGTGCATCGGATCAGTTAGGAGCAAGTTTGCGTACAACGTCATTATCAGTGGAGCGATGGCCCAATTCGCAATTATTGTGAGGAGCATGGGTTTTGGCTTCCTTACAGCCTTCCTAATGTCACTGAAGGCTATGCCCACGACTGTTGGATACATCATGAAAAATAGGCAGATGCCAATTGGAATAGATAACTTAGCGAATTTCAAAGAGTCTAAATATTGACCGAAAGCTGGGAAAAACCTTCCTATCAAGAGGCCAACGACTATGCAGATGGCGATCCACAATGTAAGATATTTCTCAAAAATCCCAAGTTTCGCTTCCTTTTTCTCTGCCAAGGTTGTGCTTCTCCTTCAGATTTCTCATTTTCCAGAGATGTCCTTGAAATTATGTTGGGACACATTTACATATTTAAATCTATCGTTATAAATCGACATGAAGTGGTTCGCCTCAAAAAACGCAATACCGTCGGCTACTTACAGAGTTTTCAGTTTGTGCATGCTTTCAAGCAATTCAGGGTTTGCTAGGCTATAGAAGACCCATTTTCCTTCTTTTCTATCCTTAACTAATCTCGCATTTTCGAGAAGACCCAGATGGTGAGAAGCAGTGGGCTGCGTTAGGTTTAACGCGACCATTATCTCACAAACGCACATCTCACGGACTTCGAGAAGTCTTAAAATTCTCAAACGTGTGTCGTCGGCAAGAGCCTTGAAAAGCCTGCGTTGCTCCTTGGTGGTTTCAACATTTGCGACTCTATCAGCTAGCTGTTTCAACTCGTCTGCGTATTCTAAAGCGTCTTCTGCAGGGCAAATTCCAGATTTTATCAATCGATTAAGTCGTTTGCTTACTTTTGGTTTAGAGATCATATTTCTACACCTAAAGGTGGCCTGAACATATTTAAATATGTTTTCAGCTCCTAACTGACGTATTATATTAACAAAACGAAATATATAAATATGTTCTTCCCCTATAATGCTCCCACTAAACTCGAAGGGGTAGCTACTATTGAGCGAAGAAGACAAAGACAGTTGCGCGTGTACTCAAAAACTTATAGATGTTTTGAGAGCGGCCAAACCGAAAAAAGGTTTGCTTAAAAAAGTCACATGCGCCAAGTGTGGGAAAGTCTTCTGGACTAATATGGACGGCAACCTTTGTTTCGATTGCGGAGAAAACTAGGCAGAGATTTCCATGGTGGAAAAAGAAAAGAATGAAGAAAAGAAAATCAGGTTCATCTTATGTGTATGTACTGGAAAATGCCCCGGATTTTCTAAAATGGATATTTGGGACTTCATCAATATTATTCGAGCCGAATATCCAGTTGAATACGCATTTGTGCATCCGATGCTCTGTGACGAAGATGGAGACCGGTTTTTAGCGGAGTTTCTGAAGAAAGGCAGAAAATACATGATCACTGGCTGCGCTCCAGTGATGCAGAAGAAACTATTTCGAGACGCTTTCGAAGCTGCTGGGCTTGATGTGAAGAAAGATCTGATCTCCCTAGATGTCAGAGACATGAAGACCGAAGACGCGCTTAAAGTGGTGAAGAAAGCCCTAGAGGAGGCCGCGGAAACTGTCTGAAGAAACCTACATGGGTGTTCCTCGCAGCAAGATACCGTGGTATCCGAAAATAAACTATGACAAATGCGATTTGTGCGACAGCGGCCCTCAATGCCTAAAGTTCTGCCCTCACAGAGTATATGCAGTAAAGGGACAGCCAAAGAAATTGGTTGTTGAAAACCCAAACAACTGTGTCGTCTTTTGCCGTTCTTGTAGGAGAGTATGCGCGCCCGATGCACTAAGTTTTCCAGAAAAGAGGGAAGTGTTGGCTTTAATAAAGAAACTCAGGGATTACTAGAAGGTAGTCTTATGTCAAAAAATGGAAAAGTATTCGTGATTCCGTGTAGTGGAATTGGGAAGGCTTTGGGAACGGTTGGCAGAACAGCCACGTACGAAGTCGTGGAAAAGCTTCGACCAAACGAGGCTACTACTATTTGTCTCCCTCTATTAACAATTGGGGACGAAGCAATTCTAAAACTCACAAGAAACAACCCTTGCATATCTGTCGACGGTTGCCCTCTTCAATGTGCACGCAAGAACATAGAAGCTTCTGAAGGAAAGCTCGCAGCGAGCTTCATGGTAACCGACGTTTTGCGAGAAAACAGGAGTCTGAAACCAGAAGCTGTCACCGAGTTGGGTCCAAAAGGACTGAAACTTGCCAGCATATTAGCCGAAAAAATTGCCGCACAAATCGATGAAATAAACAAAAACGATAGGTGAATGTGATTGGCCATAGTAACAGACAAGGTGGGAATAGTCTCTTGCAGCGGTGAAGACTTGCCTGAAGGCACCATATCCCGCATCGCCACCCGCATTGTAATGGAGAAACTGAGACCAGACGACACGGTAACCATATGTCTTCCATTGTTCCTTGCGGGAAGCGAGGACGAAAGAGCCTTCGCAAAAGTATTTCCAACGATTGCTGTCGATGGTTGCGACAAGAAATGTGCAGAGGTTGGAACAAACAAGTACAGCGGCAAACCGGTTGCAACAGTTGTTGTTTCAGAAATTATGAAAAAATATCCCCATCTAAAAGTGAAATCAAGAGACAAACTCAGTGCCGAAGAAAAGGAACTTGCTCTCAAAGTTGCAGAGGAAATCGCAACAAAAGTAGACGAAGTCCTAGGAAGAAAAAAGTAAGAGGCGTCGGTAATTGAGTGAAGAAGAAAAAGTTGCAATCGTCGCCTGCGCAGGAATGGACAAACCACTGGGTTCGGTGGCTCGTGCTTGCGCTTTCAAAGTAGTGGAAGATTTGAAGCCCGAAGATTCTGTCCTGGTCTGTATTCCTCCTCTTGTTGCTGGTGTCAAACCTCATTCTGAATGGATTAAGAAATATCCGATTATTACGATCGATGGATGTCCTGAACGTTGTGCCACGAAAATCGTTGCAAAAAATGGAGGGAAAATAAGAGGAAGAGTGTTCATTCCGCAAAGTGTTCAAAAGTATGGGTTGAAACCAAAAGCATCTGAAGAGATCGGTCCTGAAGGAGAAGAACTTGCGGAAAAAATTGCTGAAGACACAGCTCTTTTGGTCGACAAGATTTTGAGGAAGTGAATGGTTGAAAAACGAAGGCTCTTATCAACTAAAGGTTCTGAAATGGACTTTTCGGGTACCCAAAGGTTTACTCTATAATGAAAATGATTGTTGGGCGAAAATAGAGGGCCCCAGAGCAAGAGTGGGAATTACGGATTTCCTTCAAAGCATGGCCACCGACATCATATTTGTTGAATTCAAGGATGTCGGCACAGAAATTGAGCAATTGGACGAAGTGGCTTCTTTCGAATCCGCAAAAACTATACTTGACTTGATATCGCCTGTCAGTGGCGTCATAGTCGAGGTTAATGAGAAATTATCAGAAAGGCCTGAGCTTGTAAACCAAGACCCATACGGAGAAGGATGGTTCGCCGTTTTGAAGCTCAAAGACTTTGAAAGCGACCGAGAAAATCTTCTGGATGCTCAAAAGTACTTTGAAGTTTTGAAAAGAAAAGTCGAATCGGAAAAAGAGAAACTGGGAAAACAGAGGTAATTTAGTGATCATAACAAAAGCGGTGAAAGAGATACAATGCGGGTGCGTCGAGATGCTAAGCGTGACAAAATATGATTGAACTGATCTTCCATAAGCATTGAACGATTGAAAGGTGTTGAGGGCTTGGGAAGGATCCTTTGCACAAAAACTTGGGATGAATTCAAGAAATTGGCGATCGCTCTACACCCCAAAAGTGTTACATACTTTCTGCAGAGGGCTCCTCTTTCAAAACCTCCTGTAGCTTTGAGGATTCTTTTTACCTCTGAAAACCTCCTATACATATTCCTAGACTCTGCAAAAGGCGACGCCTTCAGGCAGACAAAAATCCCAATCAAACGCCGCGAAAAGCAGAGCTACGTTGAACACGAGGAAATCAAAGGGTTCATTACTGAGGAATTGGGAAGACCTGACCTAGTTGTTGTCTCTCCCATTTTCTCACCCGCCAAATATCTCACCTCCTTATTTATCCTTGAGGGGAAGTCTCTTGGAAGAGATCGCGATGTCTCGCGCGCGCCCTATGCCTTTTCCAAGTCAGATTGTCAAGGGCTTGAAGGCATCTCAGAAAAGGGCCTTGTCAAAGCTCAAGGAAAAGACGCCTATCACGCTCATCGTCAACAGGAATGTAAAAAGGAGCAAAGTTGATTATGGAAGCACGTTTTGAGGAAATACGTAGGAAATACCGAGATGCTAAGCGTAAAGAGAGCGATGTCGACCTTCTATCGCTGAAACTGGAAATCGAGTCGTTCATGAGGAACTTGCGAGCTACAGATGAGAAAAATGAAGATTTACTTGCTGAAGTACAGGACATGCTGATTGATTTGATAACGATTAGTGAAGAGAGTCGTTGTCAACCGTTCAGACCCAAGAAACTTTAACTGCAGCATGGTGAGAGAGAAGAATTGCCAAAGAAGAAAAAGAAGAAAAGTTGGCAGGAAAGACAGCAAGAGAGACAAATAAAGCAGCAGAGAGCCCAGGAAACCTATCGAATACAGAGAGAAAGAGAAGCCGAAAGAAAGTCGAGACAATGGCCTAAAGGTAAAATACTTGGGGCAATCTGCTTAATCGCCATAATATCTGTATCCTATGGGGCATGGCAATACACGCGCCCTTCAACAACATCAGAAGAGCCACCGCCAATCAATCCGACAAATCCCCTACAAACGCCGTACGAATTTACTATTAGAGACATAAATGGCACCCAGTTCTCGCTCAGCAGTTTCAGCGGAAGAATCATTGTCATACACGTCATGGGAGTTGGCTGCCATGGACAGATCTACCCAATCAATGAAAACCAGCTCACACAACTGAAAACTGTTTGCAGTAGCTATTGTGGCAACAAACCCGTCATCCTAATAACGGTCGCTGTAGCCACGTGTGAAAACAGCGACCTTGCACAAATCCGCACCACTTATGGAATTGCTTGGTTGTTTGGGAACGACTATGACGACGGAAAAATGGACATAGCGCAAAAATATGCTACACAAGGCGATGGAACAATAGTGCTAATAGACAAGACGTTTCACATTTCCGACTCATACAGCACAATCACTACTTCAACATTATCGTCAAAGATTAGCCAGCTTTTAGGAGCTTGATCAAGAGATGTTTGAAGAATTTCTAGGGCTGTTCTTCTTAGGAATCGCAACTTTCCTTTCACCATGTTCAATTGCCCTAATGTCAGTGTACCTAACATACGCCGTAGGCATCAGCAGGAGCATACGCAAAGGCTTCATAATCGGCTGCAGCTTCACTATCGCCATGTGCCTAGTTTTCTTTTTTCTCGGCTACGCCGTATCTTCTCTCCTTCCCGTAGATCCAGCAAGCTACCGATTCTTCTTCGCCATTGCAGGCCTTCTTCTCGTATTCTTTGGAGTCAACAACTTAGGCTTGTTTAAGAAAATCCACTTCACACACAACGCCAGCAGTTCTCTTACTGAACGAATTAACGCTTTGAAGTTAACTGCGTTGACACGTTTTTCAAAATACAATTATGCAGCAGGTTCGTTTCTCTTCGGAGTAGTCATTTCCCTAGCTTTAGGTCCATGCTCCTTATCTCTGGTTTTGCCAGCCATACTGCTAACCATATTCAGTGCGCCCACACCTTATCACGGCGGCCTATTGCTCTTCACTTTTGGTCTAGGCCACGCCTTACCCGTTATTTTCTTGAGTGTGTTGCTGGCGACAGCACGAAAGGCTGTAAGCGAAAAAACTGCTATAGCAGGCGAATGGCTGACAAAGATTTTTGGAATCGCCTTTGTTGTGATTGGCATAGTCATGATTGGTTACGTGTTGGTGGGTTGGTAAAAAATGAAGAGAAACAAAGTGAAAGTTGAGGTCTTTGTGCCTCTAGGCTCCTGTGTCTGCAATTTCGCGCCACTTATGGAAACAGTCGGACAGGTAACATCAAAGTTTGAAGATTTAGTAGAAGTTGAAACAAAGTCAACTAAGTCATCAGAAGCGTCTAAGTACGGAGTCCAAGGCATGTGCGTAGTGGTAGGTGAACAAATCAAGCTTCCCCTAGGTTTTGACGAGAAAGAGCTTGAAGATGCCCTTTCAAGACAAATACGTAGAAAAAGAGAAGCTGCGCACAAGAAGGAGACTGGATCTTCTACAACTTGAAAACCGCGCGCGCACCAATAACCGTGAAAAGCAAGTGGCTTTAACGTTCTTTTGTAACGCTTTTGACTGCGCTAGAAACGCGCCTCAAACACTCCAACGCACATTTGTAGGTTGGGACCCCCTTCAGTCCACATTCAGGTCCTGCGTACAGAACCCTTTCTATCCCGAACCGATCAACTATCTCGACCAAACGTTTCTTCATGATGTCAAGTTTTTCGAGAAAGATTTCGGGATCAGTTTTTCGACTGGTGATGCCTGTCCAGGCTTCGGCAATCCTTTCATTTATTGCTAATTCAGTCATCTTTTGTCGTGAAGTTGTTATGATTCTCTTTTTGATTAAGGTGTCGAAGTCGGCGACGGATATGCTTGCTTTCAGAAACTTGTCAGTTGATTCCAGCCCCTCCTTTGTTTTCTTCATTTGGTAGATGGGGTCGTCGACGTGGGAGTCGATTACGTCTAGAGATTTTATGTCCCAAAAAAGTTCGTCTGCGGTGTTGTGAAGGTGCAGCAAAGTTTGGGCATTCTTAGATTTGGCTTTGTGGAAAACGGATTCCCAAGCCTTTCGCAGGTTTTCTCTTCCCTTAGAACCGAAGTCGATTAGTGGATCGTCTTGCAGTCCGAAAACTGGTTCATCCAACGCAATCAAACCCACTTTGCCGCGTTTTTCGCTGAAAACGTTATTTTCTACGATCTGTGAGATGGTGTTTCCTAGCCTGCTGAATATTTCGTTGTCTCGATGGAGGAAGAGAGAAGAAAGCGTATAGGGTCCTGTGACGCAGACTTTAACTTCGAAAGGTCCACCTTTCTTCTCGTAAATCATATGAGAATTCTTTTCTATCACCATAACCTCTGGTATATGGCTCCTGTCTGCTTTTACAGACAAAATTTTAGTCTCCAAGTAACCGCCCTTAACTCTCTCTACGCCGTCTACCATTGCCAGAAACATCTCGCTCATATCCCTAAACTGAGGATAGTTTGGAACATCGATACCGACCCCAACTTTATCGAGAAAACCTTCGACAACCATTTTCTCAAAAAACTTGACTGAATCTTCGACAGGATGGAAACCGAAACGCGTTGCGCCCTCCAAAAACTTCTCGATATCACCAACGAAAGGTAGGCTACCAGCATCACAAGACTTTATCATGAAAACATCCCCAAGAGTCCGTCATGTTTCTGACTTATGCTGTTTAAAATGTTCCCATCCTCGAGCCTCTATGGAAACTGTTTTTCCCACAGCTTTGAGAAGAAGAGTCTTCTCCTTCGTAACCCGTCCAATTTTTATAAGGGAACCCTCCACGTTTTTCACGGCTTTTTCTGCATCTTGCCAAAGCTTAGGTTGGATAGTTACCACAAGTTCATATTCCTCTCCCCCATACAATGTTAGTTCTACCGGATCGAGACCTTGAATCTTCGCAAATTTTTCTGCTTCCTGTGCGATGGGAAGATTGTCAAGGACAAAGCCAACGTTGCTTGCCAGCGAAATCTCATGGAGACTCCATGCCAGTCCGTCGCTGGAATCTATAGAGGCTGTTGCCGCTTGGGTTTGGGCTAGAGCCAACCCTTCTCTGAGCCTTGCACGAGGCATGAGAACCGAATTAACAAGCTCTTCCCTTATTTCTGGAAGAGCCGAAAAATTTTCCATTAGAATCTTTAATCCTGAGGCGGTTTTTCCGAAACCGCCCGTCACTGCCACGTAGTCGCCGAGCTTTGCGCCACTACGCCTAATGAGGTAACGTTTTTGGCAGATTCCAAAAGCTGCGCAACTGATCACCAGATCGGAGGCTTCGTTGGTGTCTCCACCCAGTACGTAGGCATTGTATTCGCGAGCTCCAGCGTTTAGTCCCTTGCCAATCTGTTGTATATCTTTTTTTGACAGGCCTCGGGGTATGCCGATAGACGCTAGGAGGGCAAGGGGCTGTACTCCCTTGGCGGCTAGGTCACTTATGTTCATCACCACCGCCTTGCGAGCAGCCTGCCAAAGGCTCATTCCCTCTGGGACATCTGTTTTTCCAACAAGCATGTCAGTTTTTATTACGGCAAGCTTTCCACGTCCAAAGTCTATAGCTGAGACGTCGTCTCCGAAGGGAACTGGCATATTGGGCATCTGGTCTAAGCATTCCAAAATGAGATCGATAATTTTTCTTTCACCAAGCTCCTCCACTAAACTCAAGTTGAAAACCCTCTACAGTAATGGTTTGCTCCCGAATGTCTTAAAAATATGTGTCTCGCTCAATTCAATGGGAGGCCCCGGTGGCTCAGACCGGTAGAGCGGCAGCCTCGTAAGCTGTTGGTCGCGGGTTCGAATCCCGCCCGGGGCTTCAAGGCGTCATAAAATTTTCATCTGCCTTGCTATTTTCTTTCCAAACTCTTTGCACTTAGGAAGTTCTCCTTCGACGATGAGGCCTTTCATTCCCCCAACCTTTATTGACAGGCCAGAGGTTATCAGCTTCAGGCCGGGAACCTTTTCGTTCATTCTCTTTTCCATTTTTCGTACGGCTTTCTTGATCGCGCGCACATGTTTATACTACAACACTAGCATGCGGCTTTGTTTACACCTTATTATTTGCCAATAAATAGGCTAATTGCTTTGGATGAGGGCGAGACTCCGGTGGGTTGTGGCAACCCAGCATACAGATTACAGTGAAATGCTTCGGTCACTCCGCAGAGATCGTCAAAACTTTCTTGAATGGATCTTCAGGCTTGTTTTTTATGGTGCTATGGACTATGAAGGTTTCCGTTTCTCTGACACCACTCAATCCATGAAGCTTCTTAACAAAATCAGT
>JAOUPL010000077.1 GCA_029879825.1 Candidatus Bathyarchaeota archaeon | reverse complement strand
CAAAGAACCAGACGAAATCCGAAAGAGAATAAAGAGAGGTGGTTACGATGTCAAAATTTGACTTAGAAAAATTTGTTAAAACCGCTGATAGAGTTAGGAGAAAGGCGATAGAAGAAAACAGGTTGATGGATAATCCCTCTGATGAAGAACTAAGGCTACTTATGGAAAACGAGCCCGGGGTTAGGAAAACTATATACGGAAATTTCGTTGCCAAAAGTGAACCTACTTCTAGGGCAGCTATGTTTACCAAAAACAGTGTTGACTATCCTTTCGGCGAAGAAGAACTCCAACTGTTAGCCCAATGCGAAAAAGCTTTGGCCAAAGAAAAACTGATTTCTATTGATAGACTTGTGAGTAATGAAAGTAGTGAAACGACAGTCAGGTTAATTGTCCCTGAACGATTTGCTCATGTTGCCTACGGTGGAAAGAATCTTTTTATACCCATAAAACGGGGGGTTAAAGAGCCAACATACCAAATCTTATTTTTCGCTGACGAAGCTTTCGAAGCTAATAAATCAAAGCCCCTTCCACAAAAAGACATCACCATAAGATTGGCTATGCTGGATGATGGAAGGATTGTTAAAATAGTTAGAAACAGCAACTACATAGGCGAATTTAAGAAGGGAGTTTTCGCTGCAGAGGATTGGATTGCTAAAACTAGAAGGGGTGGAATTTTCCTCCATGCAGGTTGTAGGGAGGATTATCTCCAGTCAGCGCATGGGGATTACCGAAATGTTAGAACATTACTTCTCGCTTTAAGCGCAAATGGGAAAACGAGTACAACATGCAGGATCCTAGCAAGAAAAGGAAAGGAAAAATCTTGGATTATTCAAGACGATGGTGGAACTCTCATGCCAGATGGTTCTTTTCATGGCTTCGAAGCTGGAGGAATATTTGTAAAAACAGAGGATGTAAACCCGGGGGAACAACGGGAAATATTCTATGGCTTATTAAAACCGGGAACATTGTGTGAGAATGTTTATGTGACCGAAGACGGAGACCTTGACTTTTACAAACTGGAAAGAACATCAAATGGAAGAGCAGTTATACCGAGAAGAGATTTTATGCACGCCAGCCCCTATATCGATGTGGATAGGATTGACAACCTAATTCTTATCACCAGAGGGCCGTTGATCCCTGCGATAGCAAAATTGACTCTGGAACAAGCGGTAACTTTAATGATTTTGGGGCAAGCAATGGAATCATCAGCAGGTGATCCAACCAAAGCAGGGAGGATTAGAAGCGAGTTTTTCTACGATCCCTTTATGTCTGGTGACAGAGCAGAGCATGCCAACAGACTCTATGGAATCTTGAGAGGTCTTTCTCATATGAATTACTTCCTTTTAAATACGGGAGGAGTGGGTGAAGGAGCACGTTACAAAGAGATCACACTGGAACATACGATGGCTATACTGGATTCTCTATTAAGAGGAGGGCTTGAAGACTGGATAGATTCCCCCACAGGCTTTAAGGTGCCAAAAGCGATAAGGATGGTAGATGATATTTACCTGCACCCTGAGGAGCTTTACTCAAGTGCTGAATTTGAGGAGAGGCAGAAGGAACTTAATAAATTTAGACGTGAAGCCACTCAAAAAATCGGCGATGCTCTACATCCAAAAATAAGAAATGTTTTTGGCGACAACTAAAAATTGGCTCGGAGGATACTCTTCAGAGCATTGAAGTGATCCGATAGAAATAATAGAAAAAGATGCTGTTCTATTTCGATCGATTGCCGCGCGCCAATCGATTCAAAATAACTTTCACAAACGGAAACTCTATAGGCTACTATCATAAAAAAGATTTCACGTGAGGACAAAGCCGTGGAAAACTTAGTAAAGCCCCGGTGGCTAAGCCCGGTTATAGCGGCGGCCTTGTATGCGTAGACACAGGAAAGCCGCAGGTCGCGGGTTCGAATCCCGCCCGGGGCTCCAAACTGAACGTATAGCTCCGATAAACAACCATTACTAAACATTTTTTCATGGTTTAACCGCATTTTCTTCGCGGAAACCTTGAACCCATTATTTCAGTCAACCGACCATACCGGAAATCGCACAGCTATGAGTGAGAGAAACAAGGGTGAGAACAAGACCTGATGCTTCTAGTATGGCTTTTTCAAATAGTTAAGAGAGCTTATCACCAGGCATGGAGGCTCTTCCAACACCGGTTCTGAAAAGGCAAAATCCAATCGCTGCCAACGCTGCTGCGGTATACATTGTAGCCCTAAAGCCGAAGAATTCTGAGACTATTCCGCCAATTAATGCTCCAGCCACGGCGGCGAGACTGATCACCGACTCAAGCATTCCTGTGCAAGTAGCCTTTTCCACGTTACGTCTCATCAGGTAAAGGAGAGAGCCAACATAGAGACATGACCAAGAACAACCAAGCAAGACTTGCATTGGAAGGAGTTGATAAAAATTTTGAGCCAAAGTAAAAACAAAGAAGGTTATCGAAGACAAGATTAAACCCACGTTAATCAAAGTTTTGCCTCTGAAGCGATCGACAAATCGCATGACAAAAAACTGCGACGCCGTATTCACGGTGTAAATTATTCCAATCCAAAACTTGTCTCCTCCAAGATTTGTAGTGATGTACAGAGGGTATATGACCCATATGCAATTGGCTCCTGTGTGTCTGATAAAATAGGGTAGGTAAAGGCTCCAGTTCTTTTTGATCACACTCTTAGGAAAAAACGGAACACTGAGATAAGGACTGCTAATCGTAGGCATTGTAAAGGAAACAAAAAAAGCCAATAGAAGACATGCTGAGGACAGAACAAAGGCGCCCCAATACATAGCTATCAAACCGGCGACAAAGTTGCCAATAGCCCAACCCAACGCACCAAAGGAACTGAACCGTCCAAGGAGATCCCCAGACTCATAAACGTAAGCTATGAGCGCAGGAGGAAAAATTCCAATAGAAAATCCCGCCAAGCCACGTGCAAGAGCGAGCAACCACGGATCAGCCCACAACGGCGCGACAAAAGAGGGATCTGTTAAAACTTGTAGGAAAAACGTGAGAGATGAGACTCCGAGACCGAGGTGAAGGAAAAACTTTCGACCATATAAATCAGATGCGCGACCAAAAAGATATGACGAACTGAAAACGGCGAGTCCATAGATCGCTCCGATGATGCCTACTTGAGTTCTGCTCGCTCCAAGTTCTTCAGCCAAAATGGGAATAAACAGGTATGAAGCTGAGAAAGCTGTTCTGTATAGCAACTGGATAACGTTTTGCTTCATATCAAAGTCTCACTATTTTGACTTCTACACGCTTTGAAATGCTTTTTAAATGTTGTGAGGGTTACTTACACTTCGTTGGAAAACGTATCTAACCATGATCAACTAAAGGGAGTGGATGAAATTTACGCTAACGCTTATTGACATCTTAATCCTCGCTGTTGTTCAAGGCATAACCGAGTGGCTGCCAATATCTAGCTTTGGGCATCTAATCATCGTTGAAGAATATCTAGGTCTAGAGCTTCCATTGATTTTCAATGTGATGTTACATGTAGGAACAGTGTTTGTAGTCTTAGCAGTCTTCTGGAGAGATATTATAAAAATCATTAAAGCCTTAGTTAGTCTGGACTTCAAGACTGATGAAGGAAAACTTGCATTATTTATAGCGGTTGGAAGTGTACCAACAGCCCTCATTGGCTTCTTTTTCCATGAAATTTTCGAATCCTTTTCTCACAATTTGCTCGCTGTGGGTGTAGCGCTGTTAATAACTGGTTTTGTCCTGTTTTTTTCTGAAAGGAGAAAAACCAATCGAGAACTCAGCTATTTGGATTCCTTGTTGATAGGGGCAGCCCAAGGAGTTGCAATAACTCCAGGTATTTCAAGGAGCGGCGTCACAATAGCCACTGGGTTGTTGAGAAGGGTGAAAAAAGGAATAGCTTTCAAGTATTCATTCTTACTATCTGTACCCGCGGTAATCGGGGCAGCCGTCATGGAATCAAGAGATCTAGTAGTGGGCAACGTAGACGTGGTTGCGCTAATTCTAGGGGCAATAATATCAATGATAGTAGGTTACATATCTTTGAAATTTCTACAAAAGGTCGTTATGAAAGAAAAATTCCACTTGTTCGCCTATTACTGCTGGATAGTAGGGCTGATAACCGTTTTTTTCCCTCTCTTTTAATACCTCATATGAAGGCTGAAGTTAGAAGGCGCGCGCAAAAGCAGAGGAACAAGACCTCGGCTCTTCACGTCAAATTAAGCTACACTACCTGCGCCACAGCCCCTAGAACATGAATTTATGAGTATTTGATCCTACTTCTTAGGCATCTTTAAATAGTTTCACACGTACCCTTCTCTATCCTTAATTCGTAGAGAGGATAAAAAGGAGGACTGTAGGTTTGTCTGGAGAATCAAACGTCGTTTACATTGGAAGAAAACCTGCGATGAGTTATGTATTGGCGATAATAACGAGTTTCGCCGGATCCGACGCTAAAGAGGTTACCTTGAAGGCTAGGGGACAATCAATAACAACGGCTGTTGATGCGGCTGAGATAACCCGACGCAGGTTCATGAAAGAATTGAACATAGGCGAGATAACGATAGGAACAGAAGAAATACAGCAAGAAGAAGGCGGAACGAGAAACGTTTCAACGATCGAAATCACGTTAACACGGGGATAGGAACGAGTCAAATGCGAATGAAAGTGTCAAGGCAGCGAGGTCGACCCCGTGGCAAGTATCACGCGCTTGCTGATTTTAGGCTTCTTGAGTATCTTGCTCTTATTTCAATGAAGCATGGAATTGATTCGAACGATTTTTTCAACAGCTTCGTTGAAGCTTGGGAACGCCAACAATCTACATGCAAAGGCCTCTTGATCGAATGCCGTAAGAGAACACGCGATTATGCAATCTTCCTCATAACCAACAGTTACAAAGTGGTCGCCCAATTCCCCATACCCAAACACATCCTCGAAGAAACCAGCCCACTCAAAGAGTTTGCTTACGCAAAAGCGCCAAGGAGAACAATAGTCGAAGGGGCTAAAGTAAAACATCTGCAGATCAGAGATCTAAAGTCTGGAATGAACCAAATCAGCTTGGAAGCGAAGGTTCTTGAAATCCCAAAGCCGGTATCTGTCGTCACTAGATTCGGAGAATTTGCCAAGGTAACAAATGTAAGTATCAAAGATGAAACTGGAATCATCCACCTACCTTTGTGGAACAAGCAAATAGACGAAGTTTCTGAGGGAGACGTTATACAAGTTGAGAACGCGCGTGTTGTAACCTTTAGAGGCGAACGCCAGCTGAGGGTCGGCAGAGGTGGACAATTGAGTGTTATCGAAAAAAGGTGACTTATTTATCCGGATTTCTTTTGTGAAAACTAGAAAACTTCTAGAGCCATTAATCATAATAGGCATACAGCCTATGTGTATGCGTTCATGACCGTTTGGGGTGAAGGATGAAATAATGCCTAGGGATCCTGTTTGCGGCGTGGTTCTGGACGAAAAAACATCTAAATTCAAAATCAATCATGATGGAGAAACATATTATTTCTGAAGTGTCAAATGCAAAAAGAAATTTAAAAGAAATCCGAGAAAATTCGTAAAGTAGACTGGAACTCCTGCACGTTTAGTATCTTCTTCGTTGGTAGTCTCTTCTTTCGCCGTATCTGGGTTGTCTGTAGGGTTGGTATCGTCTTTCTTGTTCGTATCGTTTTTCTGACAGGTTGTTTTCTGTGTTGACTTTTGTTATGGG
>JAOUPL010000054.1 GCA_029879825.1 Candidatus Bathyarchaeota archaeon | reverse complement strand
GCATGTGCACGACCCACATTATTTCTACCCCTTGAAAAACCTACGAAAGAAGTCTTTTCCTCCGGTCTTTTGTGCGAATTAACCATTGTTTTTTATGAAGGTCAGAAAAAGAGAGATATAGGCTAATCCAATCCGATAAAAAATAACTATTCTTTTTTATGAAAGTGCATGCGGGGTGTTAATACATAGGAATAGAGACTTTAACTTCAGGTTCTGGACTATTCTGTTCAATGAAAATATTGTTTTCAACATTCTGCCGTTATTACTGGGTCCAAATAAAAGGCGGAGATTGTCTTGGCTGATTTTATGTGTATTCTAGTAGCCTGCTTTTTTCATGAGTTCTCTCACTGAATTGTATGCAGGGGACGAAGAGGGTATTTCAAGTAGAGGTTTCCCAGAGAGAACGTAGTTTTCAACTTCCTTGTCGTAAGCGATTTTTCCTAGATATTTCAGTTTTATTCTTTTTTCAATCTCTACTTCTAGTTCCTCTGGAACTCTGTAGCCTGCGACAACGTAGAAATTCTTGAAATCTATCTCAACCTCTTTGGCGACTCTGTATGCCCTCTCCACGTGGTGGAAGGATTTTTGGGAAGGATCTATTATGTCAAATATGTCGTCTACCTGAGAAGCAATCCTTCTGTTCAAGTGTTCTAGTCCAGCTGGAGAATCAATAAGAACGTATCTGTAAGTTTTCGTTAAGCCTTCTAGAGCTTTTTTCAAAGCGGCGTCTGGCAGACAGTAACACCCCTCTATGAATTTTGTTCCAACGGCAACCAAATCGAAGGAAGCGCCTTCGTATAATCCCACTTCCCAAATTTTACTTTCTATCCTTTCTGAAGGGGGTACTCCAACCGTGGTTCCTCCTCCCTCCAAAAAAGTTTCAAGAAGCAATTCGGATATGGTCTTCTTTCCCTCTTCTTTAAGGTCTATTCCAACCATTTCTCCCAGGTTTTGATCGGGGTCTACGTCTATGAGAAGTAGGGGGGTATCGCCATTTTCAATGAAGTATTTGGTCATAAGGGCGACAAAAGTTGTTTTGCCGCTGCCTCCTCTACCCATAGAAACAAGTTTTTTCATGTAACTCATCCTCTTATTGTTCTATTCTCCTGACTGAGTTGTTTCACAACATTTACAGTTATTCAATTCGCATCATATGTTCCTTTTTGTAGTCGGTTATAACCTTGATGCATCCTCGAAGCTCATCATCGAGACTTGGATCACCAGTGTCAACCCTTAGACTTTTCAAGCTTCTCAATTTGCCTTCCGCTGCAACCACAACTATGTTATCCCGACCTACTTCATGAATTACCGCCGAACTTATCTGCTGGTTTCCTCTTCCAAATATGAAGCCTTGGCCTCCTATAGGAGTGACGATAATCTGCGCGGTTTTACCCTTAATTTTCTCCAGTATTTGTTTCTCGTTAACGTCCTTGGCTATGAGTTTCTTTTTACAGAAGAGGTCCACTCCTAAGAGGGTTTTCTTCGCGTCCAAGAGGTCTCCGATGGTACGGGTTGTTGTTCCTGGACCGATGATGTAAATCACATCGGGTTTCATGTTTTCAATGACGTAGATAGCTATGGCGGCTTGATTGCGCATTTCACTCTCAGTCATCAGACTCGCCATCTTAGCTCCTTGAATCAAATCCGGTTCATAAGGGGTCAAGACATAACCGTAGAGCCTTGCAGAAACTCGGCCCTTCCTAAAAGCGTCTTCATCCACATCCATTACCTCTGCTTCCCTAAGGGGCAGTTCTTCCCACAGAAATTCCAGGGCTATTCTCGCTGCAGCCCTAGGTCCCACAGCAAAAACAGCGCTGTGCATCTTCACCCCTGTTGGAACACCTAACACCGGAAGATTAGTGCCAACTATGTTTAGTACGTCTCGGGCTGTTCCATCTCCACCACAGAAGACGAGAAGATCGGCACCTGCGTCTATGATCCTCCTTGCAAATTTCATCGTGTCTTCGGCGGTAGTTTCTTTTTTTGTCTTCTCAAGAACTACGCATGCGAAACCACAGTTTCGAGCTTCGTCTTCCCCCATTCTTCCAGCTCCGACAACTAGTCGTATCTTTCCTTTGAAAGACTTCAATTCGGATAGAAAGGATTCCGCCCTTGCTGGCGCTATGGGTTTTGCCCCGAGAATTATAGCCCTTTCCAGTATTGCTTTTCCGTCGGTGCCTTTAAGTCCAACTGCTCCTCCCATTCCGGCGATGGGGTTAACGATTAATCCAACGGTTTTGAGAGAAACATCATTTATATTCGACAATCTTCGTCGTCACTTCAGAGCGCAAATACTTTTGTGTTCTTCTAAATGTACTTCTTCAGTGCATCTTCTAGTGGTCCGCGACCGATAGCACCAACAATTCTTTCGGTGGGACGACCGTTCCTAAACACTATGAAATGTGGTATGCTCATAATGTTGTAGCGGCTGGCAACCTCTGGGTTTTCATCCACATTGACTTTTGCGAACGCGGCTTTTCCCGCGTAATCACGTGCTAGTTCCTCTATCACTGGTGCCATGACCTTGCAGGGCATGCACCAGCTAGCCCAAAAGTCAACCAAAACTGGTAGACTGGCATTCTCTAGGAAATTGTCAAAAGATGAGGATGTTAAGGTGAGCACATCCTCTGTTTTCTGTTTCTGGCTCTTTTTCAGTATTTCCTCCAGCTTCTTCGCCCTTATTCTTTCAAGTTCTTCATCTTCGTTCATGAAATTATCCCCTATTTCAAACATGCATCTTCGTTTCCTCGTTTAGGTGAAGCATTAGAGTTTATCCCACGCACATGCGTTTTAACTTTGCGCAGCGCATTATGATTTTCCTCATGGTAACTTTGACAAAAGATAGAAATATGCTACAGTTCAAAGAAGCCAGTTAACAAGAGCATGAGAGTAAATCCCGCTATAAGGCCGATCGCAACCGCATGTTCATGCCCATGTGCGTGCGCTGTTGGGATCAGCTCGTCAGCTGTCACGTAGGTCATAACTCCTGCAGCACCCGCTAACATTAAGGCAAGAACAAGCTTAGAGGGAGCTATTAAAATAAAAGAGCCAATTAGCGCGCCCAAAGGTTCGGCCAATCCGGACAGAAACGTGATCGCAAAGATCTTTTCTTTTCTCGTACCCGCAGCGCAAAGAGGCGCAGCAGTTGCAATTCCCTCAGGAACGTTGTGGAAGGCTATTGCCAACGCGACAAGGTATCCAAGTTTCGGTAGGTACGCATAACTAGCTGCTACCACTAGTCCTTCCGGCACATTATGCAATGTTACGCCAATCGCCATGAGCATGCCTGTTTTAACCAGTCGTCCTCTTACAGGCCCATACTCTTGAAAAGAAAATACATGCGGTATTTTTGCGTCCAAGACCATAATCGCTGCGGCTCCAACAACGAATCCTACGGCCACTACCGCGTGTCCTACATCCATATCCAAGGCCCTTCCAACGAGATTCAGGAACGATACGGTCAACATAACCCCTGCTGCAAGGCCCATTGAAAAGTCCAAAGACCTCTGTCTCGGCTTCCCTGCTAAAACTACAATGATGCCTCCAACACTCGTACTTAAACCTGCTAGAAGACTTAAGATACAGGCATAAAAAGCCGGATCGTCCAACAGTCACTCGCCTCCGCTAACTTATTCTTGCTTAAGATATCTTCGCCATCTTCCCACATCGGCAGACGTAGGACAGGAAAAGCCACGTGACTTTCATCGCCAAGCATGAATGTCACCTCTTGAAATTAGACTTTTTAACCCAGATTATTGATGCGATGTCATGGTCTAGGGCGTGACTTGATTCCATGACCTTCACGATGATGGGCCCTCTAGAAAGTTCCCTTCCCTTCATTTCTACGGTTGCTCCAGGAACTAAACTTAAAGTCGCTAGGTGTCGTAGCACCTCAGGCTTCTCTTCGGTTACCTTAACTATGATGCCTTTTTCACAAGGTTGGAGTTTCATTAGTGGCTCAGATTCTTCCTCAACTATTTCTCCTGATTCTGACGGCATCGGATTCCCATGAGGGCAAGTTTTTGGGTGTCCCAAGGTTTTTTCGAGAGGTTTCATGATGCTTTCGTCTGCGATGACGTGCTCAAGTTTGCAGGCTGCGTCGTGGGCTTCGCTCCAATCTAAGTGCAAGATATCCGTTAGCAACCGTTCGGCGAGGCGATGTCTCTTCAAAACGTTTAAAGCTAATTTTCGTCCCTTCTCTGTCAGTTTTACTCCTCGGTAAGGTTCGTGTGTAACCAAACCTCGCCTTTCTAAACCCTCTATAGTGTTTGTGATTGAGCCGGGAACTACCTTCAATTGTCGGGCAAGCTCCATCGTCTTGGCAGAACCTGTTTTCTTCTCTAGGCGGTAGATTGTTTCAAGGTATTCTTCGGCTTCGCTGGAGACTGGGGCTTCCATGATTTTTCACTGCCTGGATGGAATTACGAGCTCTCGTAGTTTACTATAACGCCGTTATATAAAACTTTTGCTGTTCCTTTTTATATTTCCATGATCCAATAAATAATGGACGAATCCGAGTTGTCCAACAAATCTAAAGAACGCAAAAAAATTTCTCTCGGTATTGTTGGGATGACCTGCGCCAGCTGTGCCCAGACAATAGAAAAGGCCCTAAAAGAGCATGTGGGAGTGGAACAGGCAAATGTCAACTTTGCTTCAGAAAAGGCCTATTTAGCATACGATCCAAAGACAACCAACAAAAAAGAACTCATAAAAACCGTAAGAGCCACCGGCTATGACGCTCGTTTAGAGACGAAAAAAATCATTCTAAGAATCGGTGGTATGACCTGCGCATCCTGCGCCCAGACCATAGAGAACGCCTTGAAAAAAACTGAAGGAATCGTAGAAGCAAACGTGAACCTTGCATCTGAAAAAGCTGTTGTTGTGTATGATGTGCAGGAGATTGACTATGAGGGTATAAAAGCGGTTATAGAAGGCACTGGCTATACGGTGCTTGGCAGAGAGGAAGGCGCGGCTAAATACGAGAAGGAAATAGAGGAAGAGCAACGGAAATTTCATGAAGCAAAAATGAAAATGAGAGTTGCATGGGCCTTCACCATACCAATCATGGTCTGGATGATTCCAGAGATGATCTTGGGACAAGCTTGGCCAAATGAAGACGTATTTAACCTTGGAATGATTCTCCTAGCGGTTCCTGTGCTGTTTTGGGCAGGCAGAGAAACCCTTCTATCCGCGGTAAGAGCCGTATCACATGGCAGTGCCAACATGGACGTTTTGATAGCCCTAGGCACATCTACAGCCTTTGTCACAGGTCCAGCGGTGTTCTTCAGTCCCATCATGAACTACGCGGGCGTTGCTGGAATGATCATGTCCTTTCACCTCACAGGGAGATACATAGAGGCAAAAGCGAAGGGAAGGGCTTCACAGGCTATCAGAAAATTGCTGGAGTTGGAGGCTAAGACCGCCCGAATCTTGGTGGATGGTGAAGAAAAGGAGGTGCCCATCGACGAAGTTGAAGTAGGCAACGTGATGATCGTCAGGCCTGGAGAAAAAATTCCCACCGATGGGGTAGTGATTGAAGGTCAAAGTGCCGTGGACGAGTCTATGGCAACTGGAGAATCTATGCCGGTAATGAAAAAGGTGGGAGACGAAGTTATAGGCGCCACCGTAAACCAGCGAGGGATGTTGAAGATTAGGGCCACCAAAGTGGGGCAGGACACCTTCTTATCTCAAGTAATAAAACTGGTAGAGGAATGTCAAGGCTCAAAGGTTCCGATCCAAGAGTTCGCCGATAGAGTAACCAGCTACTTTGTCCCAACCGTTCTGGGTCTGGCAGTTGTGGCTTTGATTTTGTGGTTGGTCGCGCCCGACGCGATCAAAGTAGTGAGCCTCTGGGCTCAACCGTTCTTGCCGTGGATCGATCCAAACTTGGGGGTTGTCACCCTTGCAATCTTCGCACTTGTTGCGACCCTCGTCATCGCATGTCCTTGCGCCCTTGGACTAGCTACTCCTACAGCCCTAATGGTTGGAAGCGGCATGGGAGCTGAAAACGGAGTGCTAATACGTCGCGGAGAAGCTATACAAACCCTGAAAAATTTAGACACAATCGTCTTCGACAAAACAGGAACAATTACTAAAGGAAGGCCAGAAGTTACCGATATCGTGCCAGCAGAAGGACACACAAAGGAAGAGGTTCTCCGCTTGGCTGCAAGCGTGGAAGTCGGATCAGAGCATCCTCTAGGCGAAGCCATCCTAAGAAAGGCTAAGGAAGAAAACGTGGAACTGTATAAAGCAGAGGAATTCGAGGCCGTGACAGGGAGAGGTGTGAAGGCCAAAATTGGTTTTTCTCCTCAAAAATTCTCCCTTGTTGGGAACAGAAAGCTGATGGAAGAAGAGAGGATCGACTACAGATCCGTAGAAGATGATTTAGAGCGTCTCGAAGGGGAAGCCAAGACAGCGATGCTTGTGGCTGTCAACGGGAAGATCGCGGGGGCCGTGGCTGTTGCCGACACTCTGAAGCCAGATTCAGTGCAAGCTATAAGAGAACTTGAAATGATGGGCCTGAAAACCACCATGCTCACAGGAGACAACAGACGCACCGCAGAGGCCATAGCCAAAAAAGTAGGCATGTCAAGAGTCTTATCAGAAGTCCTGCCGGATCAAAAGGTGAAGGAAATTCAAAAGTTGCAGGAAAACGGTGAAACGGTTGCCATGGTTGGCGACGGCATCAACGATGCTCCTGCTTTGACAGCAGCCAACGTGGGAATCGCCATAGGAACGGGAACAGACATAGCCATCGAATCCGCTGACGTGACGTTGGTGAGAGGAGATCTGTCCAGCGTGGTCACAGCCATAAAGCTTTCTCGAAAAACTTTCAGCAAGATTAAACAAAACTTGTTCTGGGCTTTCTTCTACAATATTATAGCTCTTCCTGCAGCCATGTTGGGCTTGGCTCATCCGGTGATAGCGGAGATAGCTATGGCTACGAGTTCGGTGACGGTGGTAACTAATGCAAATCTGTTGAGAAGGGCGCGTATTCGCCCGGAATATCTAAAGAAGGAAAAGTAGAGGCTTCAATGTTTAAGTTAAAGGGGAGGTGAGAATGTATGGCTAAGGATCCTGTTTGCAAGATGGAAGTAGATGAAAAAACGGCAAAATACAAAACGGTGCACAAGGGAAAAACATATTACTTCTGCGCCGCGGGATGCAAACAAGCCTTCGAAAAGGACCCTAACAAATATCTTAAGATATGAGCATGAAGCACATTTCAACAATAAAACAAATTATTAAGCTGTTTCTGTAACTACTTCTGGCAAAGGTGATGAACGTGACGATCCCTAAAATAAAAGAAGTTGACGAATCTGCCATTAGCCGAGCAATAATTCAAAAGGCAGCGGAAGACTGGATAAAAATAACCCAAACTGACGTAATAGTAGCGGGCGCCGGCCCATCTGGCTTGACCGCTGCCAGGTATCTGGCGAAGGCGGGATTGAAAACCGTGGTTTTCGAGAGAAAACTGTCCTTCGGCGGCGGAATAGGTGGCGGAGGAATGCAATTCCACAAAGTTGTGGTCCAGTCTCCCGCAGACAAAATTCTGAGAGAGATAGGCTGCAACTTAGAAACATTAGAGAACGGTGTGTACGTCGTCGACACAGCGGCCATGATCGCGAAGCTAGCTGCAGGAGCCATAGATGCCGGCGCGAAAGTTATTTTCGGCGTCTTCATAAATGATCTAATTTACAGAGACTCGCCACCTCAGATATGCGGGGTAGTCGTCCAATGGAGCTCCGTCAAGTTATCAGGCTTACATGTTGACCCTCT
>JAOUPL010000052.1 GCA_029879825.1 Candidatus Bathyarchaeota archaeon | reverse complement strand
AGCGCCAAGATGGACAAAACAGTCATCGTTCGACGTGACTATCTAAATTACGTGCCAAAATTCAAACGTTACGAACGGAGGCACAGCCACATACCCGCCCATAACCCTCCCTGCATAAACGTCAAAGCGGGCGATCGGGTGAAGGTAGCGGAATGTCACCCCATAAGCAAAACCGTTTCATTTGTCGTCGTTGAAAAATTGGAGGAAGGACGGGGTGGCGGCAAGAGCTAAATCACGCGCCTTCATGGCCAGAGGAGTACTCGGTCAGAGACCGAAAATTTCTAGGGGCTTGCCTGTTGGTGCCATCGTGAAATGCACAGACAACACAGGGGCTAGAGCACTTAGAATAATTCAAGTAATGGGATACAAGGGACGATTAAGACGGCTTCCGGCAGCTGCTGTTGGAGACATGGTTGTCGTTTCGGTTAGAAAAGGAACGCCTGACATGAGGAAAAAAATCTTTCACGCCATCGTGGTTCGACAGAAAAAGCAATATCGCCGTGCTGAGGGAACTTGGGTTCAATTCGAGGATAACGCAGCCGTCATAATGACTCCAGAAGGTGAAATGCGAGGCTCAGAGGTTCGGGGACCCGTTGCGAAGGAGGCGGCTGAACGATGGCCTAGAATAGCCAGCGCCGCAAGCATCATCGTATAGGCGAGGAAAGATGAAAACAACCAAACCTGGAAAACAGAGAAAAAGAATGCACCAAGCCCCCCCTAACGAACGATATAAAAGATTCTCCGCACCCCTATCGCCCAAGCTAAAAGAATCCCATAACACCAACTCGGTTCCTGTGAGAACCAGCGACACCGTCAAGATTACGAGGGGAGATCGCAAGGGGTTTGAAGGAAAAGTCAGTCGAGTTGACCGAAAAAAATATAGAATATTCGTTGAGGGAGTGACTCGGGAAAAGGTGGACGGAACCACGACACTGATTCCAATTCATCCATCAAAAGTTATGATCACCCGCCTCAATCTTGACGACAAATGGCGCAGAAAGATGCTAGAACGAAAGGGAGCAATTGAGAGAGCCAAAATGCCCGAAGAAAAAATCGTTGAAGAAGAGGCGGAAGCTCCAAAGAAAGAAGCAAAAAAGAAAAGAACACCACGCAAGACCACCAAAAAATCTGGAGGAACACAAATTGGGGAGAAAAGGTGAAAGGAAACATTTAAAGCGAAAAACAGCGCCGAGAATATGGCCCGTTCACCGAAAGGAAGCTGTTTGGACCCTTAAGCCCAAGCCTGGTCCCCATCCACTTTCGCGTTGCATACCCCTTGCACTTATTGTCCGCGACATGCTTAAATTCGCAAAAACCGGAAAAGAAGCCAAACAGATAATTTCTCAAGAAAAAATAAAAATTAACGGAAAAGTTCAACGGGAAGAACGCTTCCCCATCGGTTTGATGGACGTAATCTCCATACCTGACACTGAAAAAGTTTATCGAGTTTTTCCCTCGGGAAAAGGACTTTTTCTCCATCCAATCGAACCTGATGAAACGGAGTTTAAACTCTGTCGGATCGAAGATAAAACCGTTATGAAGGGAGGGCACGTACAACTCAATCTACATGATGGAACAAGTGTGCTGATTCGGGTGAATGACCCTAAGAAACCCGAAGAGGATGTTTATCAAACTCTAGATACGTTGAAGCTAAGTATCCCTAATCGAGAGCCCCTTGGACACATGAAGTTGGCTATAGGAGCGCCCGCAATAATTATTGGAGGGAAGAATATAGGTAAGTATGGCAAAATCACCGCCATAGAAGAAAAACCAGGCCAAAAACGTAGAGAACTGCTTGTTACTATCGAGGACAAAAACGGAAACCAGTTTCAAACAGTCCTCAATTTCGTCTTCGTCCTAGGCGACACCGAACCTTCCATATCCCTACCTGAGGTCGATTAACTTGTCTGAGGAGGAAATACGCAAGAAATGGAACGAAAACTCCATGCTTAAACCTAGAATAGAGAAGGTAACGGTTAACATTTCCGTTGGGGCATCTGGAGAGCCCCTTGAAAAGGCGACGAAGATTCTCAAGCAACTAACGGATCAACAGCCCTGCAAGAGAAAAGCCAAACAAACCATACGTGATTTCGGCATTAGAAAGGGAGAACCCATCGCTTGTCTCGTAACTCTCCGGAAGGAAAAAGCGAATGATTTTCTCAAAAAGACTTTCCGTGCCGTCGACAACAAACTGTCGAAGAAGAGTTTTGATCGTTACGGCAACTTTTCCTTCGGCGTCAAGGAGCACATAGAAATCCCCGGCACCAAATACGTACCTGAACTCGGCATATACGGCATGGATGTCTCAGTTGCTCTCGGCAGACTTGGATACCGCGTTAAACGTAGACGTCACGCCAAGTCCAAGATCGGGGCAGATCACTTACTGACAGCCGAGGAGGCGACGCTCTTTATTAAAGACGAGTTTGAAGTTGAGATAGTATAAAAGTACGGTGACATCCATGGTAAAACAGAAGCCTAAAAAAGAGCGAAATTACGGTAAGGGTAGCCGACCCTGTAGACGATGCGGATCCTACGGTTCAGTCATCCGTCGATACGGGCTTAACTTGTGCCGTCAGTGCTTTAGGGAGGTCGCTGAAGAATTAGGTTTCAGAAAATACGAGTAAAGGAGAGGTTACAAGTTGCCAATGATGGACACTCTTGCAAATGGGTTGACAACAATCATGAATAACGAGATGCGACGCAAGCGTGAATGCGTGATAAACACAGCCTCCAAGCTTTTGGGGCGCGTTTTGCGAGTCATACAGTTGAACAGTTACATCGGGGAGTTTGAATTTGTTGATGATGGGCGTTCCGGAAAATTTAGGGTGCAACTTCTTGGACGAATTAACAAATGTGGCGCCATAAAGCCGCATATTCCTGTAAGTTTCAAAGAAATTGAAAACTGGGAGAAACGTTTCCTCCCCTCTAGAGACATAGGCGTCCTAGTGGTTTCCACTTCCCAAGGAGTTTTGTCCCATCGAGAGGTTAAAGAACGGAAAATTGGTGGACGTCTCCTAGCCTTTGTCTATTAGGAGAACCGAAAATGCGAGTAATCGAAACTCTGAAAACTGTTGAAATTCCTGAAAACGTGGGCATCAAGATAGATGGGAGAATCGTCACAGTAAGAGGTGAGAAAGGAGAAGTAACTAGAGACTTTTCCCACACGCCCATATCCATTTACCTGGAAGAAAAGACGATCACAGCTCAGGCAAATTGGCCTCGCAAAAGGGAGGCCGCCCTCGTAGGAACCGTTTGCTCCCACATTCAGAATATGATAACAGGAGTAACGAAGGGGTTCACCTACAAATTGAAAATCGTTTTCTCCCACTTCCCAATATCCGTCAAGGTTAAAGAAAAAACAGTGGTGATAGAGAACTTCACCGGGGAACGGAGTCCACGCATAGCAAAGATAATGGGAGACACCAAGGTCGTGGTGAAAGGGGACGACGTAATCATACATGGAATCAACATTGAAGACGTCGGCCAAACCGCCGCGAACATCGAAAAAGCAACCAAGGTTAAAAGAAAAGACCACCGAGTGTTTTTGGACGGCATCTACGTTTACGAGCGACACGAGGGAATGGAAGAATGAAAAGCAAGAAAAAGCCGGAGCCATTCACCGGAGAAGGACCCCTGAAGGAACGTCAACTCAGTAAGCACAAGAAACCTAAATTCAAGCGCCAAGAAAGCTGGCGATACAAACGAGTGAAAGAGAACTGGAGAAAACCATGTGGAATAGATAGCAAAATGCGGAAAAAAGTTAAGGGATGGCCTCCATCTCCCGAGGTAGGTTATCGTAGTCCCAAGAAAATAAGGGGGCTTCATCCATCAGGATACGTAGAAGTCCGGGTTCAAACAGTAGAGGACCTCAACGGACTAGACCCCAAAACTCAAGCAATCAGAATCGCTCGCACGGTTGGAGGTAAAAAGAGAGTTGAAATCTTAGCCTTAGCCGATGAAAGAGGAATTCATGTTTTAAATCCAAGAATAGCGAAAGAACTCGAAGAAATTGAGGAAGAAGAAGAGAAAGAGGGAGAAAAGGAGAAGGAGAAAACCAAATAGCCTAGATGGAGTGAAGGAGAATTGAGTCTTAGAAGCCAGCGCCGTTTAGCCGCCGAAATACTCAAGGTTGGTGAAGGCCGAGTTTGGATCGATCCCGATCGAACAGAAGACGTTGAAGCTGCCATTACCCGAGAAGAAATTAAGAAGTTAATTCATGAAGGGATTATTCAATCCCCTCCAAAGAAGGGAGTTAGTCGTGCCCGAGCCAAAATTTTGAAGGAAAAGAAAAAGAAAGGGTTAAGGAGAGGACCGGGAGGAAAAAGCGGTTCTGCTCGAGCAAAGATTTCCAAAAAGCAGGCTTGGATGAAAAAGATTAGACCTTTAAGGAAAAAATTACGTGAATTGAAAGCCAGCCGCGCGATTACGGAAAGTGTTTATCGTCAACTTTATGACATGGCAGGAAGCGGAGTTTTTGAGTCGACGGCTGATCTAGAACGCTACATTAGAACCCGTGGTTTAGGGAGGAAACGGTAATGGCAACTGGTCCCAGCTATCGAGTTCCTTTCCGCAGACGGAGAGAGGGAAAAACAGATTATCGATCACGGAGAGCTCTTGTTTTATCTAGGCTACCTCGCTTAGTGGTTCGACTCACTTTAAACCATATAATCGTTCAGGTCGTCGAAGCCGAGGTTGCCGGTGATAAGGGTGTTGTCTCAGCTCATTCTCGTGAATTGGCGAAAACCTATGGTTGGCAAGGTAATTGCAGAAACGTTCCAGCTGCTTATTTAACTGGACTCCTGTGTGGTTTTAAGGCAATGGTTCACGGCGTGAAAAAAGCTGTTTTAGACATAGGTTTACATTCTCCCTCCAGAGGAGCGCGAGTTTTTGCCGCCCTAAAAGGAGTCCTTGACGCTGGCGTTACAGTTCCCCACAGTGAAAACATGCTTCCAGACGAAACTAGAATAATTGGAAAACACATTGCTGACTACGGAAGTCAACTGTCTTCAAATCCAGAAATCTATCAACAGAGATTTTCCAAACATCTTTCAAGGGGTCTACGACCAGAACAACTTTCAGAACATTTTTCTTTGATAAAAGAGAAGATTACGTCCTCATTCGAGGAGAAGGAAGGAACATGAGTTCTAGAGACGAAAAAGTTGAAGGTTGGATGCCTCGTACAAGGCTGGGAAAAATGATTCTTGAGAGCCAAATCTCCTCTATAGAAGAAGTGTTCACGGAAGGATTAAAAATACGCGAGCCCGAAATAGTGGACGTTCTCCTTCCAGACTTACAAGAAGAAGTTATCAACATAGGCCTGGTGCAGAAGCAAACAGACGCCGGAGAAAAGTCTCGGTTTAGGGCCATCGTGGTCGTGGGAAACCGCGATGGTTACGTTGGTTTGGGCTCGGGAAAGGCTGGACAGGTGCGCAACGCCATCGAGAAAGCGGCTATAGACGCGCGTCTCAACATTACCCCTGTCCGTCGAGGCTGTGGAAGCTGGGAATGCGGATGTGGAAAAACGCATTCTTTACCCTTCCAAGTTCGAGGCAGATGCGGTGGAGTTGAAATCGTGCTAATTCCGGGACCACGAGGCTTGGGTCTTGTTGCAAACGAGGCGGCTAAGATCATCCTTGGATTGGCTGGTGTTAAGGATTGCTGGACGAGAAGCTACGGCTCCACGAGAACCGTTCCCTCTTTTGCTTACGCCGTCTTTGATGCCCTTCGAAAAACCTACAGCCTAGTCATACCAAAGGACTGGGTGAGATAAGATGGGGGAAAAACGGAAATGCTTCGTGGCCGTTCGGGTTCGCGGTGTCAGTGATATTTCCCAAGAAATCAGAGATACGCTTAACATGCTTCGTCTAACCCGAAATTGTCATGCTACGTTGATTGATGACCGCCCCTCATACCTCGGAATGCTGCATAAAGTGCAGAACTGCGTGACTTGGGGTGAAATCTCTAAAGAAAACATAGCGCTTCTTTTGAAGAAACGGGGAAGACTCGTAGGTGATGAAAAACTGACAGACGAATATGCTCAAGAATTGGGCTACAAGTCATTGGGCGACTTAGCTGAAGCCACGTATAAGGTGGAAGTTGAGTACAGTCGTCTCCCCAAAGTAAAGCCTGTATTCCGCCTTCATCCACCGAAAAAAGGTTTCAAGGGAAAGGTGAAGAGAAGCTACGCAGCTGGGGGGGTCACTGGATATAGAGGAGAGGCCATTAACGACCTCATTAAACGGATGGTGTAGTTGGCTCCAGCGATACCTTTTATAGTCACCTTCTCATGCACAGTTTCTGTTAAGGGAAGGAGTTTCGTTGAGCGAACGTTGGTGGAGAAGGAGAAGGAAAAAACGTCCGTGGTTTAACGATTTCTTTGACGAGTTCGATAGATTTGAGGGAATGGCAGATGAAATTATGCGGAAAGCCTTTGAAACGGCTTCTGAGAGAGCGAAAATTCATCGACCTTACGTTTACGGTTTTTCCATGTCCGTTGGACCTGATGGAGAGCCAGTGATTCGGGAGTTTGGGAATGTTCAACCAAGCCGGAGGGGACCTAAAATCCGGAAGGAACGGGAACCTCTAGTTGATGTTATCGAAGAGGATAAGGCTGTAGTTATTGTAGCTGAACTTCCAGGCGTAGAGAAAGATGACATTAGCCTCCACGCAATTGAGGATCACCTAACGGTTTCTGTGGGTACACCTAACCGGAAATATCGTAAGGAATTGACGCTTCCAGCTAGAGTGGACCCTAAATCAGCGTGTGCTTCGTACAAGAATGGAGTACTGGAGGTAAGGCTGAAAAAACTGGAGACGGCAGTTAAGGGTGAAAGAATATCAGTGAAATAATTTGAGGTTTGGATTTTGCCTCACAAACTCAGGAAAGTTAGGAAGAAGCGAGGTTCCAGAACCCATGGATATGGTCAGGTAGGTCAGCATAGGAAAGGGACGAAAGGGCAAGCCGGGCTTCACAAGCACAGATGGACGTATGTAATAAAATATGAGCCCGACTACTTCGAAAAGAGGGGGTTCACATCTCAAAAAGCCATTAGCAGAAAAACTAATGTTATCAATGTGGGAGAACTGGATGAACTAGCCCATAAGCTAACAGCAGAGAAAAAACTGGAAAGAAAACAAAAGAAAATTTTCTTAGACTTGGACAAACTTGGGTACGACAAGCTTTTGGGAATGGGCAAAATAACTGAGTCCATGCTTGTTAAGGTGGTAGCCCACTCAGAGGCGGCAGCCAAAAAAATAGAAGAAGCAGGCGGGCAAATCCTCAAAGAAAAAAGCTAGACGTAAAATACGCGCCCTAATCTCTAAGATAGACCGGGACTAACAGAGACTAAACAGACACAACATCCAAGTCAAAGCTTTTATATTCACGTTTTACCTACGCAATTCTACTAATTAACCATCCAACAACAAACATGAACAAAAAGGCGAAGAAAAATCATGGCCGGCAGATTCCTCTCGATATTCGGACCCCTCTCAAGATTCACGCCAGAAGTAAGCCCACCTGCCCGAAGAGTAGGCTTCAACGAAAAAATCTTCTGGACAGCCATGGCTCTTGTAATATACCTTGTCATGAGCGAGGTACAACTTTACGGAATCGCGCGCGCAGGCGCGCCGGAACTAACCTATCTTCGAGTAATCTTCGCTTCAAACAGAGGCACCCTCATGGAACTAGGAATAGGCCCCATCGTAACAGCCGGCCTTATCCTCCAATTACTCGCCGGATCAGGCATGATAGCTTGTGACTTTTCCAATCCAGACGACCGAGCCCTCTTCACCACAGCCAGCAAAGTCTTCACCATAATCATGACCGGAGTTCAAGCCTCCGCATACCTTATCGGCGGAATGTATGGCACCTTAGACGCAGGCACATCCGCCATCGTCTTCCTTCAACTCTTAGTTGCTGGGCTCGTGCTCATGCTCTTAGACGAAATGATACAGAAAGGCTGGGGAATCGGAAGCGGAATCAGCCTTTTCATCTTAGCTGGCGTAGCCCAACGCGTTTTGTGGGACAGCGTCTTCCCAGGACCTAACATGGGGGATGGAAAAAGCTCTGGAGCCTTCATCGCGTTCTTTCAGACACTCATGAATCGTGAGCCCTTGA
>JAOUPL010000051.1 GCA_029879825.1 Candidatus Bathyarchaeota archaeon | reverse complement strand
GCAAAGTGCAATTGTTAACTTTTGCAGAGAATATCTATGGGGGATGAAGATTCAAGGCATTGATCTTTCAAAAAGCCCAGGAATAGTTGATTTGATTATTTGGTACCATTGTGCGGACCCGCCCGATGGCTTTAGTATATGCTCTGTTAAACCAAAGTGCTTGGAAAAAGAGGACATTTGCCCGTTATCCCGAGGTTGTCTCTTTTTCACCATGAAAACTGAAAGAAATGCTTCCAAATGATTGTTAGTTTTTGAATTCTCTTATTGTCCAGTTCTCTAATTCCCAACTCTCTTTGTCCTTTTCCCAATTGTACTTAAATGAGTCAAGGATTCTTTCTCCCCATTCTCGTTTAAGTTGCCCAGCCATTTCTGCTTCCCTTAACCCAGCGCCGTGGAGTGAAGGCCCAAAATGCCATACTTCTGCATCGTCAACGATAGCGTATCTATCATGAAACGGTGACTCATACCTATTTTTTGTCTTCCTGTAAATGATCTTGACCCTTAAGCTGATATTCGACTTCAGAAAATGTTTAAGATCCGGGTAGATACGTGGCTCAGACGTCAAGATTTTTACTTCAACTTTTTTGTTTCCAACACCCTCGGATATGAGTTGTAAGGTGTTCTTTGTAACATAAGGGTCCCAAATTTTTATCCTCTTTTCTGCCCTGCCCACGAGATCGCATACAAAATTCTCAGCATCTAACTTGTCTGAAAATATCGTGGTTTCTAAGATATTTTGCACGAAGACCCCCGAGAAGAAGTAGCTATTAAGCTCACAAACTAACATCTATTCTCAGTACACAATCTTTTTCATATCCATTTTTTTCTTTCCAAACTTTGTAGCATACATGCATGCAGAGGTATGAAGAGAGTATTTCTTAAACAAACAATCAAAAACCAGTTAAATGCATGCATGAATGTGCTTCGCAACTATTCTCTTAGGAAACCCATAAAATTGAAAAAGACAATTTTTCGGCTTTTATGGAGCCACATAAAAGAATCCTGAAATGCTAGAATCTCGCTGGAATGCTCAACCGTTATGTAGATGCTTTCTGTGGAAGAGTTCCCAAATCTGTACTTGCAAGAGATTACATCAACGGTTCACCAGAAAAACCTAAACACACTGAAAAAACTTTGCAACTTATATAGAATAGTAACGATCTAATCAATGAAGAAACGAAATAAAAACCCCGAAACTTTAACGAAAAGGTTTTTAGTTGCATCTCACAACCCATTAATTCCCACATTTAAGGAGGCTACGTTTCTCTATGTTTGCAGCACCAGGAGCTTATGACCGCACTATTACTATATTTTCACCAGATGGACGTCTTTTCCAAGTTGAATACGCCCTTGAAACGGTGAATCGCGGGGCAACAATACTTGGGATAGTTTGCTCCGAAGGAGTTGTATTAGGGGCTGAAGAAAAGATCGAAACAAAACTGCAGGATACGAATTTTACTTGGAAGCTATATGAGATAGATGACCATCTTGGAGCAGCTGTAGTTGGTTTAGGATCAGACGCTCGTATACTCATCGACCAAGCTAGGGTTTACTCTCAAAGCAACCGACTAATGTATGACGAGGCCATCGATGTTGAAATCATTACAAAACGCGTTGGAGACATAAAACAACTCTATACTCAACATGGCGGGGTAAGACCTTTCGGAGTTTCAATTATTTTCGGTGGAGTTGACAAAACTGGAAACAGAATATTCGCAACTGACCCAAGCGGCTCCTATAGAAGCTTCAAAGCCGTAGCACTTGGCATCGGTCGCGAAACTGTTGAAAACATTCTAAAGGAAGAATATCGAGAAAACCTAAACCTAGAAGAAGCAATAAAACTTGCTGTCAGATGCCTTACCAAGGCTCTTGAAGCAAGAGGAGAGCCTAAGAGAATCAAAATAAGCGTGATTCCATCCTCAACAAAAAGACTTAAAACATTAAGCGATGAAGAAATTGAGACTTATCAGCAAGGGATTGAGGGAAGTGGGACTTAATGAGCATTCTCCCAAAAAAGAAAACAGTTACCACAAATAATACTGTAGGATAACATAGAATTATTCGTAGTATATCAGTTCTTCTTCCTCGAGTTTCTTATGAAGTTTGCCAACCGCTTCGTAGACGTCTTCTTCCTTCTTGGCGCCTGTACAAACCAGTTTCCCGCTAGCAAAGATAAGAATCACCACCTTCGGCTCGTCCATTCGGTAGATGAGACCGGGAAACTGTTCCGGCTCGTACATGGTTCTCCCAAGCGAATAGGCTGACCTTTCAAGGTCTATCAATCCTCCTAAACTCGCTGATGCAACCATGTTCACTATTTTAAACTCTGGTTTGCCGATGATGATTATGCCGCTTTTCTTCAGTTCCTTTACAACCTTCATCACGGCCCTCCTCGATTCTTTCTCAGACTTGGCGCCGGTGCAAACCATCTTCCCAGAACTAAAGATTAGGGTAGCCGTCTTGGGTCTCTTCAATCTGAAGACCAGTCCCGGAAACTGTTCTGGACGGTACTCAACGCCCGGATTACCTTTCACCACCGCGTTTAGGTCAATCCTCTGATTTAACGTGGCAGTGCCCACGACGTTTTCGATTCGAATAGAAGCTTCAGCTCTGGGCATTCGAACCCTCCTTATAGAACATCATGAAGTTGGTGGAGTTATTTAAATCAAGTGTGCTAAATCAGAAGGCATTATTTCTTAACCAATCAAGGATTGGGTTTGGAGCTAAAAACTTAAGATGAGAATTTTAGCGTTTATGATGCTTTGATTTTTTCTCCTAGACACCTTTAAATAGGTTCATACGCAACCTTCTCTATCCTGAATTCATAAAGAGGTCTGTAGAATTGTCTGGAGAATCAAACGTCGTTTACATCGGAAGAAAACCTCCAATGAGTTATGTAATGGCGGTCATAACAAGTTTCGCCGGATCCGACACTAAAGAGGTTACCTTGAAGGCAAGGGGACAATCAATAACAACGGCTGTTGATGCGGCTGAGATAACCCGACGCAGGTTCATGAAAGAATTGAACATAGGCGAGATAACGATAGGAACAGAAGAAATACAGCAAGAAGAAGGCGGAACGAGAAACGTTTCAACCATCGAAATCACGTTAACGCGTGTTCCCCCCGTAAAGAAAGAGGTAGGGGAGGAGAGCGAAAAGACTGAGTCTGCAATCCCCATACAACCTACAGAGCTGACCAGTATAGAGGGGATCGGGGCTAGTAGGGCAGAGAAATTGAAGTCTTGCGGTGTAAACTCTGTTCAGGACCTAGCAAATTTTGACCCAAAAGAGCTGTCAGAGAAGCTTCAGATTTCAGAGAAGAGAGTTTCGAAGTGGATTGATGAAGCTAAAAAGTCCTCAAACAGTAAGTAAGGGGCGCTGGGAACGAGTCAAATGCGGGTGAAAACGTCAAGAGGGCGAGGTCGACCCCGTGGTAAATATCGTTCGTCTGCTGATTCTAGACTTCTTGAGTCCCTTGCTCTGATTTCAATGAAGTATGGAATTGATTCGAACGATTTTTTCAACAGCTTCGTTGAAGCTTGGAAACGCCAACAATCTACATGCAAAGGCCTCTTGATCGAATGCCGCAAGAAAACACGAGATAATGCAATCTTCCTCATAACCAACAGTTACAAAGTGGTCGCCCAATTCCCCATACCCAAACACATCCTCGAAGAAACCAGTCCACTCAAAATGTTTGCGCGCACAAGGGCGCTAGGGAGAACAACACCCAAGAGGATTAAAATTGAACACCCACGGATCGAAGATTTGAAGTTTGGAATGAACCGAATTAACTTAGAAGCGAGGGTTCTTGAGGTTCCAAAGCCTAGATCCGTCTTCACTAGGTTTGGGACATTTGCCATGGTAACGAACGCAAGCATCGCAGATGAAACTGGAATTATCCAGCTGCCTTTGTGGAACAACCAAATAGACACAGTTTCTGTGGGAGATACTATCCGAGTTGAGAACGCGCGTGTTGTAACCTTTAGAGGCGAACGCCAGTTAAGGGTGGGCAGAGGTGGACAATTGAGTGTTATCGAAAAAAGGTGACTTATCTCCCCCGATTTCTTTGACAAAAACTGAAAAGCTTCCAGAACCATTAATAATAGTAGACAGAAGAAAACCTGATTGTGTTCATGACTGTGCGAGGTGAAGAGCGAGACAATGCCTAGGGACCCTGTATGTGGCGTGGTTCTGAACGAAAAGACAGCCAAATTTAAGATCAGTCATGACGGAGAAACATATTATTTCTGTAGTGTGAAATGCAAGAAAAGATTCAAAAGGAATCGAAGTAAATTTGTAAAGTAGACTGAGATTCTTCCTGTGCGTTTAGTGTCTTCTTCCAAAATTCTATGCATGCATTCACTCGAACAGAAATGAAACGGTTAATATAGGTTGAATTTTCGATAGGACCTATGCGCGCGCGCCAAAAGATGCATAGAACTGCTGAAGAAAAAATCTCTTTTGCAGCGGTTTGCACCGTGGGAACCGGGAACTGCTGTAGACATTGACGAGGCAGTGGTAATCACCCAAAATCGGGATGAGATTCGCCGTCTGATGTGGAACTACGTAGGAACCGTGCGTTCTAACAAACGATTGACCCGCGCCAAAAAGCGAATAGCCCTTTTGCAGGAGGAAATCAATCAATACTATTGGGATTTTATCGTTACCGCAGACCTCGTTGAGCTACGTAACATGGTATTGGTTGCAGAGCTTATCATCGACTCTGCAATCTTGCGTAAAGAAAGTCGAGGGATCCATTACTCTTTGGATTATCCTCAGAAATTGTATGTTGCTAAAGACACCTTATTGCATGCGCGCAATTATGTTATCTTGTAGATAACTAACAACTTGGAGACTTCATGCGCGCGCATCCATCAAGGAGGCGCCGTCCAGAAGAAGCTAATCAAGAAACTTTGAGGAATGAAGTCTGTTCCTCAAAGCGCTAGAAAATAATATTATAATTGGAAAACATTTCGCAAGATCATCAGATTTCTAGGGGAATAAAAACTAGGTAGGTCGATGTAGAAAAAACATTAACGTTTTATTTGACTATTTCAGCGTTTGCGGCTCTGCGGCCTATCCTCGTGATCCTTATTTTCACATGGTCTCTAGGCTTTGCGTTGGCAACGAATATTACGAAGCCTTGGATTCTGGCTATGCCTTCCCCTTGGCGGCTCGTTTCCGTTATGTCCACTTCGTATTCCTTTCCCGTCTCAACTGGGCAAGGCTTAAAGCCCCCGCCATAACCACGTCTTCTCTCATAACTCATAAGGCGTCTTCCTCCTTTCGCATTTGTGACGATAATACTCGCTTTAAGACTTAAGTGTTCCGTATTTTATGCTGATTCTTTGGCTTTCTGCGTTGCTTTCGCCTCTTCTTTGGGCTTGGCTTCTGTGGTTAAGGTAATTTCGATTGTTGATACATTCCTTGTTCCGCCTTCTTGCGTTTGCACCTCATCCGTTCCTAAGTTGATTTTGTTTACCTTTAGGTCTTGCATGAACCTGCGCCTAGTTATTTCAGCGGCGTCAATCGCGGTTGTTATGGCTTGGCCTCTTGCCTTCAATGTAACTTCCTTATTGCCAGCGCTGAAGAGGGTTATGACCGCAAGCACGTAATTCATCGGGGGCTTTCTACCCACGTATATGACGTTTGGTTCCCTAGACAAAATTTAACTTCCTCGTTGTAGATGTTGACAAATGCAATAGGCGCACCTCACTTTTAAACGCGCGCACAAATGATACGAAAAGAATCACGTTCCACGTTACAACGAAGATGTAGAAGGCTACGAGGACAACTAGTGACCCTAGCAAAATTTTCCTGGCGAAGATCCACTCATTTGGCATAGCGAATTTCTTGGCAGCTACACACAAAACACCGAAAAACAGGATTAGTCCAATTTTGATCCAAGAAGAAAGAAAGATTCCTATTTGTCCCCAAAAATAGAGAGTGAAAGGATTAGCTTCATAGGCAGGGTTCGTTAACAAGATGTCGAGGATGTTAAGCAAAAGCAAAAACAGCAACCACGATGCCAATGACGATGATTTCCATTCCATTTCTCCTTTCTCTCCAGCCTCAAAACGCTTGTGTAATGCCTTGACGTGACTGGCTATTTATTCTTTGTAGAAGAATCGTCTAGAACAATTAACTATGTGCGTTGATCATACCGCGCGCGCATGTTTAAGGGCAGGACCCACTATTACACCGCACTTAGTATATAAGGCTAGAAAGGAGAATGATTGGACCCCTTTTTCCTTAAAGAAGGTTTTCTTGCCCCTATTTTTTCAAGAAAACGCATATATGCGAGTCGTAGCGCCTTTAGAGAATCCTAGGAGGTAAGAACATGCGCAACTATTCAGAGGAAGAAGAGTGGGAAGAAGAAGAGGAAGAAGAGGAAGAAGAGGAAGAGTGGTAGAGTGGTAGAATATGCCCAAGAAGAAAAAAGGAAAGAAAAAAGGCAAAGGTAAGGAAGAGTAAAATCAGACTGTGCGCGCGACCTGAGACCGTTGAGGAGCTAAACATCTCGTTAACGAGATTTATTTTAATCACTCCGACTTCCCCGGTTTACCCCCTTTCAACTGTGGGAAAGCTTGGGAGTATTCGATCAATCGCGTCTCTCGTGTCCCCTCTTTTTTATGCGTGCGTCCGTGTGGCATGCATGCAAACACTTTAGGGAACTAAACAGTGCTCTACAAACAACTGAGGAAGCGCATAGGATTCCAGCATTACTACGTCAAACAAGATCAAATACTAGTAAACAAGATTTTCATTGAACAGAATAGCCAAGAACCTAAAGTCAAAGTCTTTATTCCTATGTATGAACCATTAGAAGTTACTAAATGTAGAACCAAAAGAACCCGCAAAAATACAGAAAAGCTAAATTTCGTTATTTCTTAATACATTAAATGGGAATTGAAATGGTTGTAGTTTTTGACATAGAAACTCTAGGGTTAGATGCTTTTCAACATCAGATAGTTCTGATCGGAATGAAGGTAGAAGGGAAGATTAAACAATGTATGTTGTGGGAAGAGAAAGATGAACTAGCCATAATTTCTAAATGCTTGAAAATTTTTGAGAGAATTCCCCTTTTCGAAACTATAGTTGGATACAATAATCTGAAATTTGATGTGCCTTTTCTTGCCACTAGACTTTCTGTTCATGGAAAGTGGTCTGCAAATTTATGGCAATTGCTTTACAAAGACAGAAAATGGTTCGATCTTTATCAGTTCTTAGGTAATGACTTCCGAAGGATGTCTTTTTGGCTAGATAAACTAGGGATCAAGAAAAAATATGAAGACATAATGGGAAGAGACATACCTAGATTCTATTTAGAGAAGAGGTATGAAAAAATAGTTCAACATAACAAAGATGATTTAGAAACTTCTGAGCAACTGTATTGGAAACTGCGAGAAGAGTTTCCCCAACTATTACTTATCTGAGCATGAAATCTTTGAATGCATGCAAAAAAGAATGGTGGATGTTTATTGTTTCTTTCTGCATTTGATGTAGGCTACTGATATAGATACTGCTAGTATTACTGTTGAAACTAAAGCAACATAAGGAGCCAATAGACTAAACTTGTCAACGGGAATCCAGAGACCACCAACTGCTCCAGCCTCTGGTTCTATCTTCCAAATGCATGCATGCATTCACGTTGGTCACAAAACAGAAAAATGGGGAGTTTGCGGGAGATATCTCCATTTGTCGCCGGTTCAAGTCCGGCCCTCGGCACCACAATGTTGTTTTGGAATAAGCACGCGACACCTCTCTATTGTCGCCCACATCTTAGAGTAGAATCAAAACGAATGGAGTTTTTGGATTCATAAGATTTTTAAATGGAAATAATCGTTACCGTGTCTTGCTCTCACCGAAATGGAAGACCTGCTCTGCACGCATAAATCCCATACATGTAACATCTCATTGAGAGATAGCCAAAATTCGATCTTCCATGGGTGGCGTGGTACAGGCTACGGTGAGAGCGCTTTTACATACAATAGGCGCATACTGTGCGCGCAATATTAGAATCCGGTGGCAATGAAGTTAAGTCAATAGCCGACGTACAAAAAGCATAAAAAAGAGGGGAAATGCGGGGGATATCGCCACTTTGCGTTAAAATACGATTTCTGACATAATTCTCATTACACA
>JAOUPL010000155.1 GCA_029879825.1 Candidatus Bathyarchaeota archaeon | reverse complement strand
GTGCGATTTTCATTTCTTTCTGGTAGTAGCTTGGAAGTTGTTGTTTGACGCTTGGGCGAGTGACGCGTTCATCCAAAATTACTATGCATCCTTTGTCGGTAGCTGACCGGTGGACTCGTCCGCAGGTCTGGATTAGGCGGAGTATGGCCGGGGTCAAGTAGGCGTATGTCCTGCCTTTTCCTGGAAATTGGTGGTTGAAGTAACTTATCAAGGCTTCTTGGTAAACGTTCCATGTCGCATAGGGTAGGCCCACAGCTACTACGCATCTTAAGAGGTTACCGGGATAATCTATTCCCTCGCTGAACTTGCCGCCCATAACCCCAAACAATGCGTTGTCGTCTGATCTGGATAACTGCTCAATCACAGCGTCTCTCTTAGTCTTACGTTGTTCCACGATCTTTTTTCTGTTGTTTTTGATCAGCGGCAAAATGGTGCGCATCAACCCGTAGCTGGTGAAGAAGACGGCCATGTTGCCTTCATTCGCCTCGGATATGGCTTCAATGTAGTTTTTCCACTTCTCAAGCATCTTGTCAGTCCTCTTTTCAAACCTTGACGACACATCCTCCGCGGCTAAGATCAGCCTGTTCTCAGAAGGGAAAGGAGAATCAAATTCTTGGAGGTGGACATCACTTTGGTCATAGAGCGTCAAGTCTCTGTAGACTTTTGGAGGGGAAAGAAAACCGCTCATCAAGATGCTTCCCCGCGTCTGCTGTAAAACAGAATTTGTTATCTCCCTACCATCGAAACTTCTGACCTCCAAAACTATTCTGTCTCCCCAGTCCCTGTGAATCAAATGGATATACTTCGTTGCAACTTTTTCGAAGAAGTTCTCCATAAACTCGCCCACTCGGTGACTGTAGCTAAAAATCCTCTCGTAGCCCAGCTCACGGCGCGTCTCGCTCACGTGTTCTCCGTACTCATGAAGCGTTTCTGCAGCTTCGGAACCAGAGACCCCACTTTGGTCAATAAACAGGTCGCTAACTTTTTGGGGGTCAAGCTGCTTAAGCTCTTCCTCTTCTAAGGCTTCTTGGGCGCGCTGAAAGATTTCATCGTTTAACACGCCGAGATATTCTTGAACTGATGGCAGAACCTCGTGTTCGAACGTTTCGGTTTCTCTGAGAGCCCCCTCCAACGTGTTTTGTGTCAGTCGGTCTGAAAGTAGCTCCCTAGAAAAGGCTGGGAGATTGTGCGCCTCGTCTACAATAAGGTACACGTTAGACAAGCTCACTCCGAAGCTCTTCAATAGAGCCTCCCTAACCGGCGGGTTGAAGACGTAGTGGTAGGTTCCTAGGAAAATGTCTACTCGATCGAGAACTCGTTTTAACGCCTCATAAGCGCAGAACCCCTGCTTGGACATCCGCCTAACTGTCTCTTCCGGAGCAAGAATTTTTCGGGCGCATTGCAAGGCTAGTTCTTCGGTTTCCTTCTTCTTCCGGTTTATGTTCCAATAAAATCTGCAATAGGGCTTGGTGGAGGACTCGCAGTTTTCCTTTAGCCTCCGGCACTCCTCGAGAAAGTCGAAGTAGTGGATGTCGCCTTTTATGCGTAGCGGGCACATGTCCTGTTTGCTGAAGAAGGACACAGCTGAGAGATTACGTTTCAATGCTCTTAACTCTTTGAGATAAATGTGTAGTTGGCTTCTGGTTCTAAAACAGATAAAGAGTTTGTTCTCTCCAAGTTGGGGTAGAACAGCCAGCAGGGAGCCTAGGGACTTTCCTATACCGCACGGAGCGCTTCCCAGAAAAACTTTGTTGCTTTTAATGGCCTTAGACGCTTCTTCGATAAACTTCATCTGTTCCTTCCGCACTTCGTAGTCTTCAGGAAGCCGGTTCAATTCTGAAGCTTTGCCTCTCACCTTTCCTATCACTACCTCGCCGACTCCCTTAGAGAGTTTAGCAACCTTCATCTCAGACAACAGGTATGTTCCACAGCTACGGCAAAACCGACTCTGTTCAAACTCTTTATGGGAATATGTTCTTCCACATCTTCGGCAAGCATAGGTTCG
>JAOUPL010000154.1 GCA_029879825.1 Candidatus Bathyarchaeota archaeon | reverse complement strand
CGCCCTCGATTTTTTCCTCTATTATCACCGGGCCATATTCATAATTGGCTAGGAAATGGTCGAAGATTTGTTCGCGGGTGTTGAAATGGTCGCCCCATACGCCGACTCCCTTTCCCGCGGCTGGGCTGTCAGGCTTCACGGCAACTTTGTTGTTAAGTTCATCTAGCCAAGCGTAAACGTTTTTTCTCACTTGCCCTACGCTACTGTAATTCTTTGGGTCGAACACCTTGAATTTTGGATTAACTTCTGGAGCAACTTTTTGGAACAAATGTCGTTGCGCAACCTTGCTTCCTTCAATGGCGTATCTTTTCGTTGGGCAGATCACAGGTATGCGCGTTTCTTTTTCGACAACATCTCTTAATCCGTCAATTATCGGTTTTTCAGGGCCAACTATCCCGAAGTCTATGTGCTCTTCATATTTTTTGGCAAACTTGCAGATTTCTTCTACGTTGAGGTTGGGAATAACAACATGTCTTTTTGCTTTTTCGACATTGAAAGGATTATTTTGCTTGTCAGCGACGTAGATTTCTGCGGCGTAGTTTTCGCTGCGAGTGAAGGCGTCTACAATCGCAGCTGCCCTTGAACCATAGGATACAACCAAGATGCCGACCTTTTCCATTAAATCACCCTCGAAAGGGAGAAGTTTCAGCCATATTGTTAATGGGTGGCAACTTCATATATTCTTCCCGTTTCTTGGTATCCCTTCTCAAATCTTTCCTTCATTTCATCTGCGAGTTTCTGAGCCATTGGAGTAGGATATTTTCCGGTGATGCATCCTAAACACAATTCGTTTCTGCTTAGACCAGTGGCTTTGACAAGTCCGTTTGCTGATTGATATTCTACTGAGTCGGCGCCCACTATTTTGGCTATTTCGTCAGCTTCATGTCGGGATCCTATCAGCTCATCGTAGGTTGCCATGTCAACTCCATAGAAGCAAGGGCCTATTATTCTGGGGAAAGTGATAAACAAATAGACTTTCTTTGCTCCCATTTTGCGTAGTTTCTTCACCACAACCTTGGTTGTGTCGCCTCTAACGATGCTGTCGTCGACTACCGCAACGTTCTTTCCGACGATTTTGTGGTCGATGATGTTGATTTTTCTGTCTATTGTCGTGTATCGTTCCTCCGGCAGCAGAATAAAAGCCCGCTCTGTCACGTATCTGTGTCTTCTTGACGCCCTTTCCCATCTTTTGCCTGTTAGTTCGTGAAGACCGAAGGCAGCGTCGTCACCTGTTTGTGGCATTGATATGATTATGTCGACATCTTCTGTGGTTTCAGGATATTCCCTTCCAAGGTTCCTTCCAAATTCTTCTCTCACTTCATATACAAACTTGTTTCCTAACATCGAGTCTGGTCTGGCGAAATAGGCAAACTCAAAGGCACACAGCGCCCTTTTTTCGCATTTTACTAGTTGCTCTCGAATAAAACAATCCTTTGAGGCGGTCACAAGTTCTCCTGGATTTATCTCAAAATCAAACTCGAGACCGTTGATATCTAAACCAACGGTTTCTGAAGATACTGCGCAGGTCTTTCGGTCTTCGCTGTAGCCGCAACACAGCGGTCTTATTCCGTAGGGGTCTTTGAAGGCAAACAATTCCCCTTTTTGGGTTATTCCCACCACGGAAAAGGCGCCTTCTATTTCTTTCATACAACTTCTAACAGACGAAGGCAGATCGCCTTCTTTCCTAAGTTTTGAAAGAAGTTTTCTGGAAATCAGTTGCGCATCGAAATTGCATTGGAAGCTTGGGAATTTTTCTCTTATTTCCCTTATTATTTTGGGACCGTTGACAATGTTCCCATTGAACGATATCGCAATTTTCGTCTTCCCTGCTCTCTCTAGGATTGGTGCCGCACTCTTTACCAACGATTGTTCATCTGTTCCACCAGAGGTTGTGTATCTCACGTGTCCTAGGCCCACATGTCCAGGAAGTCTTCTAACCCATTTTTGAATGGCCTCTGTTTTTATCTTAGGAACCAAATCCAGACCTCTATGGGCATGGAATCTTCCATCAAAAGTAAGAAATCCGTGGGACTGATGACCACGATGATTCTGGCCTCTTAGGCCCCAGTAAACGTAAGGAAACAC
>JAOUPL010000050.1 GCA_029879825.1 Candidatus Bathyarchaeota archaeon | reverse complement strand
TCATCCGTTTCTCTTTTTGAATATCCTCTGAGATGTAGACCATAAGCGATGTTCCTGTAGACGCTGGTGTTGAACAGCGCGGTTTTTTGAAACACCATAGTTGTCTTTAGCCTTACTTTGTTCATGTTTCCCTCATAAACTTTCACGCCGTTGAAGCGCAACTCTCCACTTGCGGGTTTTTCAATTCCCGCCATGATTTTTAATAGAGTTGTTTTTCCTGAACCGTTTGGACCTAGTAGGCTGAGCACCTCACTTTCTGGAATTTCTAGATTGATTTGTTTGAGGGCAGTTATGTTTCCGTAGGTTTTGTTTATGTTTTTGAGTTCCATTACGGTTTTCATGTTTTGCGCCTTTGAATTAGGTTTATTGAAATGCTCAGAACGGATACTATAAGCAATAGGATTATGGCTAAGGCAATGCTGAGTTCTATGTTTCCTTTGGTGGTTTCCAATGCTATTGTGGTTGTCAAGACGCTTGTTAAACCAGCTATGTTTCCACCCACCATAAGAACGACGCCCAACTCGGCTATGGCTCTGTTGAAACTCGCTGTTATCGCTAAGACAACTCCGTTCATTGATTCCTTCAAAACTGCTATGGAAGCTTCAGTTTCCGACGCTCCCAAAGTTTTGGCTAAGTCTTTGATCTCTGGGTCAACTGATTCGATGGCGCTTGCGATGAAACTGACGGTTATCGGTGTTATCAAAATTGCCTGTCCTATTATCATCGCTGATGGTGAATACAGCAAGTGGAGAAAGCCTATTGGACCTGCCTTTGAGAAGAAGAGGTAGAGAACCAGCCCTAAAGCTACAGTCGGTATACCTAGCATAGCGTTAAAGAATCCCTTTAGGAGGAATCTGCCTCGAAATCTCTTTAAGCCCAAAATTGTTGCCGCAGGAAGCCCCCACAAAACAGAGAGCATTGTGGCTGAGCTAGAAACCAAAATGGATCTACCGGTGATTTCCATGACGGTGGGGTCTCCTGAGAGGATCAGTTGAAGTGCCTTTATGAGGCCATCAATGATTTCATTTCCCAAAGTGCTATGCACCGTTTAATTGTAGAGTTCTGGATAGCCTTTTCGATATTCTGGTGGGCATTCTATGTCATTGAAGAAGGCGTATTCTTTTATCCACTGTGCAATTGTTGGCTCTGTGTTTTCTTTGAGAAGTCGCACCGCCGGATAGAACAGGCTTTGTCCGTAGTCGTCTTTGCCGTACTGCTCAATAATCTGTTGTCCCTCGTCTGATATGAGAAATCTCACGAAGGCCATAGCTCCATCAAAATTTACAGTGGGATGCAGTGTTTGGTTAACAGCTATGGCACTGTACACGTTGAGTAGATCTTTCTCTTGTTCTACTAGTACTTTCAGCGAAATCAATCCGTCCTTATAGTATTTCAGATATGTACCAACGTCAGCGAGCGTGTAGGCTGAAAAATAGTTAGCCTTCTTCAATGTTTCTCCTATCCCTGAACCAGCGTTGATGTACCAAGATTCTTTAGTCAAAGTTGTCAAGTTGAAGCCAGCGGCCCTCCATAAACTCTTTTCCTTGACATGCGTTCCAGAGTTATCGCCCCTTGAAACCCATTTGGTAGTTCCGTTTCTGCCGCTTTCAACGATTTTGGATAAAGCTTGGAATGGCGTTGTGCCGCGAATTTGTGCAGGATCCGTTTCCGGTCCGACGATGGCGAAGAAGTTGTACGCTATTATTTTTCTGTTGACTCCAGTTCCTTCCGTAAGAAACTTCAACTCATCGGTTGGCGAGTGAACTAGTATCAAGTCTGCGTCGCCCCTCTGTGCGTGCTGAATGGCTATGCCCGTCCCAACCGAAATGAAGTTTAGGTCTATGGAATATTTTGTTTCAAACTCAGTTTCAATTGTGTCCAGCAATCCCGTGTCGTATAGGCTAGTCGTTGTGGAGATAAGCAATCTATTCTTCGTAGAGGCTCCAAGATAGTACATGGTTCCTGCAACAGAACCGATCACAGCCAAGACAAGTAAAGCCACCCAAACAAGGTATGTTTTCCGCATTTTTTCACCTCGTTATGTTTGACCATACCTATCGTCAAAATGCCCATATATATGTAACGGCATTCTCTATGAGAACCTCAGTTTATTTCTGGCACCATCGCCCGCAGAAAAAGCGCCTAATTTAGATCCGCTAGTTTTCTTTGAAATGCCCCTAACATTCTTGCCGAATCGGGACGTGAAAGGTAACCATCAAGTTTCTTGGGTCAGCGCAGGTTAGTGTAGACGTCACAGCAAAGGCTCCAACCGTCGCCGCACATCATCCCAAAAAACCCAATACAAAACACTATATTTATTCTTTTTGATGTGCCCCCTCAGTGAGTGCCATCAAAAATAGACACCCACAATTACAGTATAGACCTGTTCAAAAAGGGTCAAAGGATTTGACTAGAAAAATGATTGAAAACCAACACGATAAAGGAGGTGAAAACAAATGGAGAAAGAAGAATGGTGGCTTTCCCAGAATAATTGCGCACCCTTGTCTTTCTACTCTAACTTTTGGCGAACCGTTTTTGCTCAGTTAAGAGATTTAAGTTTATTATTCTCCATCACTAATCTTACATTGAATAGGTGCATGGAAAAACATGGTTCGAATTGCCGTTCTTGACGAAGACCGATGCAAACCCAAGCGTTGCGGTAGACCTTGCTATCGCTTTTGCCCTCCTGTAAGAAACAAGATAGAAGCCATTCGCTTCGAAAAAGATATGCCACTGATTGTGGAAACCCTCTGCGTAGGATGCGGCATCTGCGTCAAAAAATGCCCCTTCGACGCTCTCTCTATCGTCAATCTGCCAGACGAACTGGAAGAGGAATGTAGTCATCGATTTGGTCCAAATACCTTCAAGCTTTTCCGCCTCCCAACACCCTCCTCAGGCGTTGTTCTTGGACTCCTAGGTCAAAACGGCATCGGAAAAACCACCGCCCTAAAGATCCTTTCCGGAGAAATCAAACTGAACATGGGAAACTACAAGGAACCACCCGACTGGCCTCAGCTCATCCAACATTTCCGAGGCTCAACCCTTCAAGAATATTTTCAGAAACTAAGTGATGATAAACTGAAGGTTGTGCACAAACCACAGTACGTAGACAAGATTCCTCGCGTAGTTTCAGGTAAGGTTGGGGACCTACTTGAAAAAGTTGACGAACGGGACAAGCTGGGACCCATCACCGAGCGGCTTCAGCTCAAACCAGTTTGGGACCGCACTCTAGAGGTTTTGAGCGGAGGAGAACTCCAGACAGTTGCCATCGCCGCCACGATTTGCCGAGAAGCAGATGTTTACCTCTTCGACGAACCTTCCAGCTACTTGGATGTGAAGCAGCGTCTTCAAGCTGCTAGAGCCATTCGAAGCCTTAGTAAAGAAGGAAAAACCGTGATTGTAGCGGAGCATGACCTCGCAATTCTCGACTACTTATCCGATCAAATTTGTGTTTTTTACGGAGCCCCAGGAGTTTACGGGATTGTTTCACACGTTCATGGAGTGAGAGTGGGCATCAACATATACCTACAAGGCTTCATTCCTGACGAAAACATTCGCTTCAGAGAGGACGCAATCCTCTTCCACGTGAAGCCTCCAGCCACCAGCTTGGTGGCCGGCGAAACAATGCTGAAATGGAATGGAATGAAGAAGTCTTACGAAGAGTTTGCGTTGTCAGCAGTGCCTGGAGAGGCAAAACAGGGCGAAGTCATTGGGATATTGGGACCCAACGGGATTGGAAAAACCACTTTCGTGAAGCTCCTTGCTGGAATCGAGAAAGCAGACTCAGGAGAAGCTTCTACGCAATATGGATTGACCGTAAGTTATAAACCCCAATACATTTCGGCGGAGTACGGAGGAACCGTTGAAGGACTATTAAGAGACATAGCCAAAGAAGATTTTGAAACCAGCTGGTATCAAAGCCAAATTCTGCAACCCCTCAAAGTGCAGCCTATTCTTGACCGAGACGTAACCGAACTTAGCGGAGGAGAGCTTCAAAAAGTTGCTATCGCCGCCTGCCTTTCCCGAAAAGCAGAGCTGTATCTTCTCGACGAACCAAGCGCCTACCTAGATGTTGAGGAGAGACTCTCTATGGCTCGAATCATCCGGCGAGTAGTTGAGAGCCGAAACGTAACAGCTTTCGTAGTAGAACACGATGTAGTGACGCAGGATTTCATTGCAGATCGCCTCATGATCTTCGCTGGAGAGCCTGGAATCTACGGCGTTGCCAACCCGCCCACAAACCTTCGAAAGGGAATGAACAACTTCCTAAAGGATATGGAAATCACCTTCAGAAGGGACCTAGTAACCAAAAGACCGAGAGTAAACAAAGAAGGGTCCAAGCTGGATAGGCACCAGAAAAAAATCGGAGAACACTATTACGTGCCTATTTCGCCGAAAGAAAAATAGTTTGCCAGTATCCCGTTGCACAGTCATTCTTTCAACGATGTGCTCCGCCGTAAACTTTGTCTTTGCCAAATAAGGCGGATTGAACTCTGCCGTAATACAGGTCGAAGAAAATATAAGAAGTCATTAATAGTTCGGCATCTCCTATCTACCGACTGAGGTAGTAAAACTTGAAGTTTAGACCCTTCTCTTTGGAGGACTGGTTCGCAAAGTATGAGCTTCAATGTAGAATTAACATTTCTGAAAGCGGAATCTTACCAATTGACTTGAAGTGGTTTGGCACCGACCTCAGCGGTTTGAAACTCAATTACAGTCATATGCTTGGGGACCTGGAGCTACGTGAGCTCATAGCAAGAGATTATCCAGGTTTGTCTCCAGATCAAATTTTGGTTACCACCGGTTGTATAGAAGCCAATTTTGTGGCATTTGCATCCTTAGTCCAACAAGGGGACCACATCATCGTTGAACATCCCAACTATCAGCAACTGTACGAGGTGCCTAGGGCTTTAGGGGGCAGAGTTGAGTTGCTTAGACTCAGATATGAGGATAACTATAAACTGAACGTTGATGAGCTCAATGAGATGGTTACACCCAAGACGAAACTCATAGTTATCAGCCACCCAAATAATCCTACAGGGTCGGTTATAACGCTGGAAACGCTAAAAAGCATCGTTGAAATAGTTGAAGACAATAACATCTACCTACTCTCCGACGAAATCTACCGAGAACTCTCGTTCACCCACAAACCATTGCCCCCCGCTGCAACCCTCAGCGACCACGCCATCAGCAACTCGAGTATGTCAAAACTCCACGGCCTTCCAGGTCTCAGAATAGGATGGATGGTTGCAGACAAAGCGATCATCGACATTGCCAAAGAAATAAGAAGTTACACGACGATCTGCGATTCAACATTAAGTGAACACCTTTCAAAACTTGCGTTGAAAAGAAAGCAAGAACTCGTAACACGAGCAGAAAAAATTGCAGAAACCAACCTTGAAATAGTGATGAAGTGGGTAGGGACTCGTGATGACGTCGATTTGGTTCCACCGGGAGGGAGTCTAGTTACGTTTCCAAGATTCTACAGAAACGTTACTTCAACCGAGTTATGCAAGTTGTTGGCAGAGGACTACAAGATATTTGTAGCGCCAGGAAAATGCTTCGATATTGAAAGTCACTTCAGAATTGGGTTCGGATGGAGCACAGACGAACTGCGTGAAGGCCTTAAGTTTGTAGGCAGAGCCTTAGACCGTTTCGAACCCATCCGCAGGTGAGTTTTTATTCTACAGCGTGAACCTGTGGAGCGCATTTCAAACCTAGAACAAACACTTTTAATTCTTAAGGCATACGCTATAAGCGGAGGATCATGTTGACCAAAATTCGCACTCCCCTCATTCTCGTGAACTTCAAAACCTATTCTGAAGCCACCGGTAGAAAAGCTGAAAAACTCGCCAAAACTGCAGAAAAAATAAGCCTAGAAACCGAGGTTTGCATCGGCATAGCCCCCCAGTTTGTAGACATAGCGTCCATCGCCAGCACCGCGTCGATTCCTGTGTTTGCACAACACATTGACCCGATAGCACCCGGCAGCTTCACAGGTCACATTCTTCCCGAGGCAGTAAGGGAGAGGGGAGCCGTTGGAACGCTGATCAACCACTCGGAAAGGCGATTAAAACTAGCAGAAATTGACGCCACCATCACAAGGGCACGCGAATCCGACTTACTTTCAGTGGTGTGCACTAACAATGCCGCCGTAAGCGCAGCAGCAACCGCTCTTAAACCAAATATGATCGCCGTAGAGCCTCCTGAACTGATTGGAACAGGAATTCCTGTTTCTAAGGCTAAGCCTGAGGTGGTTTCGGGTACAGTTGACCTTGTCAAGCGTATTAACCCTGACGTAGTGATTCTTTGTGGGGCGGGAATAACAAGGGGCGAGGATGTGGCTGCTGCTTTAAGGCTTGGCACTGAAGGGGTTTTGGTGGCTAGCGGTGTTGTAAAAGCGAAAGACCCATATAAGGTGCTGCTAGAATTTGCAGAATCTATAACAAAAGCCTAAGGGATTGACAATTGAAGGTTGAAATCAGATGCGCCTCCTGCATTCTTCACCGCGGCTATATGGAAATCCAAGAAGTAACAAACGATCGCTCCCTCCAATTTAAGGCTATGTCCTCTCTCCTACGTTTCTTGGATGAAGAATTCACACCAACAGCGAATCCCGCATATTTGGGCACAAAAAGGGACAGGCTCATAAGGAAGATAACTGGCAACCCTGATCCCTACGCGAAAAGGAAGCAGATCAGCAATCAAAAGGCTTTGGAATTCCTTCCGCTGGCGAAAAATCTGGTCTCAAACGAATCCTCGACGGAGTTAAAATTTAGAAAAGCTTGTCTTTGTTCCATCGTCGGCAACATCATGGAATTCGACATTCCAGACAACCCCTTCAAATTTACGGACCTCAAGACACTCATTCAGGGAGCTGAAGAGGACCTAGCCGTCGACGAAATCCCCCAAATTTTCAACAAAGCCGAGAAGGCGAAACGCATTTTTTACTTAGCCGACAACGCTGGAGAAATAGCATTCGACACGCTGCTTGTTCAAGAACTGAAAAAACTGGGGCCACGCGTCACAGTCGCGGTCAAGGGCAATCCCGTACTTAACGACGCCACTATGGAAGACGCGAAATACGTCGGTATACATGAGGTGGCAGATGAAATAATTACTACAGGTACGGATGCTGTTGGTTTGATCCTCAACGAATGCTCGGAGGAGTTTCTAAAAGTTTATGACTCAGCTGACTTTGTGGTGGCAAAAGGCATGGGATACGCCGAGACTCTCACAGAACGCCAACTACCAGTTCCACACGCTTTACTGTTGCGGACAAAATGTAGTACAGTCGCTAACTTCTTTAAGGTAAGTATAGGAAAAAACGTCGCCAAGTTAATGCTTTAAACGCTGGATGCAATGAAGATGGATTTGCCTAGAATACATCTTGAACAAAATGTCCTTTCAGACTTCGATGAAGCTGTTCGAAGAGAATGGCTCGTAACCAACGGCATAGGCGGATACGCTTCGTCAACCGTCTTGGGAATCAACACTCGAAAATATCACGGTCTCCTAGTTGCCGCCTTTAACCCGCCAGTAGATCGATGGGTTCTGTTCACCAAGCTTGATGAGGAGATACGGATTGGAAATGAAACCCACATGCTTGGATCAAAGGAGTTCAAGCATGGCATAAGCCCCGAAGGTTACCGTTTTCTCCTCGACTTCTCACTTGACCCATTTCCAACCTACAAATATGTTGTGCACGGAGTTCGTCTTCAGAAAACGATTTTCATGCCCTACGGCAAAAACGCAACCATAGTAATCTACGACGCCTTTAACCCCAATGAAGAAAAGGCATCCATCCGCATCTCTCCGCTGGTAAATTCTAGGCACTTTCATAACGTAACGGACAAAGACAACTTGGGTTGGAATTTTATTCAGAAACCATTCGAACAAGGGATGATCATCCAGCCATCCGTTCCGCTTTCAGCTCTTATCTTCTCTTCGAGCAATCGAGGATTTTTTGTAGAGGAGGGCAGATGGGTTGAAGAAATATACTTCACAGTAGATGCCTCCCGAGGAGAAAGCTGTATCGACGATTGTTTTCGACCCGGATGGTTTGAATTTCTTGTTGCTTCCAAAGAGAGAAAGAAATTTTATGTCATTGCAGTGGCGGGCAAAAACGAGAACGAAGCCCAAAACATCTTTTCATCCATTCACAAAGAACCAGAAACCTTAGACGCTTCATACTGTCAAGAAATAGAGCGCCGAAAAGGTTTGTTAACAAAGTTTCAAGAACGCTACGTTGACCTCGAAATCAAAGACTGGTTAAAGTGGCTCATCCTAGCTACGGATTCTTTTCTTGTGAACAGAGAGTCAACCAAGAAGAAAACAGTGATCGCTGGCTACCACTGGTTTGAAGACTGGGGAAGGGACTCACTGATTTCGCTGCCCGGGCTGACGCTTGTCACGGGAAGATTTGAGGACGCAAGAGAAATCTTGTTGACGTTCAAGCGCTATTGTCATAATGGCATTATCCCAAATCGATTTCCAGACAGAGCTGGAGACACGCCGATTTACAACACTGTAGACGCCACCCT
>JAOUPL010000049.1 GCA_029879825.1 Candidatus Bathyarchaeota archaeon | reverse complement strand
CTTGCTTCTTCCCGATCATGGCTTTCGTTGCAATGGGATTTGAACACAGCATCGCAAACATGTACTTCATTCCAATAGGTCTCTTCCTGAAAGACTGGGCAGGATTGAGTGCTAGCGCCAACCTAACTTGGACCGGTTTTGTACAATACAACCTGATTCCAGTGACCATCGGAAACATAATCGGCGGCGCCTTCTTCGTAGGAGTACTCTACTGGTATGTTTATCTCCAAGGCAAGAGCGAATGACCCCCTTTTTTACTATTTCAATTTGAAGCCATAATTTTTCGATACTTATTGGGAAATCAAACACTAACCCAGGAGAAGGGATAAGTTGGAAGAGCCTCTTGAGCTGGTTGCAAGAGTCTACGATTCCAAAATCCTTGTATATCCTGCTCGGCGCATCTAGTCAAAGTAAAGTTTCTTTAAGAGTGCTGCAAACAGGCTGGAAATGCTAGTTTGAGCGGTAGTCTACACTGCCTTCGTGAATGATGGTTTGCTAAGGGAATGGATTAATCGTTACATGCTGAAAATCAAAGTCTTATTATAATTAGCGAAGCCTATTATGGTGATGCAGAAAAGAAACGGTTTGTTGTGTGCCTTCTATTCTTTAGCCAAAGCGTATACGAGGTAGCCTTCTTTCTCACCAACGACTTTGACCTTACGAAACTGTGTTAGGGCAGTTACACGTTTGAAAACGTCGCTCTCTTGTAGTCCCGTTGCCTCCGAAATCTCTGGTATAGTTGCTGATTTTTTGTTCTCGATCTCCTTTAAAATAAGTCTCTGTTTTTTCGTATGTTCGGCCATAACCTTAGCTTTGGCTTTATCCACCTTTCGTTTTTCCTCAGACATGAGCTTCATCTTTGGATGTAGTGAACATGAGACTACCATAAGCACGTTTTTAAAACTTTCTGTTCATGCTTTGAAATTCTCACTAATCGTATAAGAAAGAATAATGGTCAGATGGTTGAACTAAAAGTAATGAGGAGAGCCTCGGCGAGGCTCGAATCCGTGATCTGCGACTTTCATGCATGCATGCGTCGCTCGTATCACCTTTTCAAGGTTTTCAGCAACTTTTTGTTTTGATCATATATTTTGAGTTCGAGGGGCATTTGACCTATTGCGAAGTGGGTGGCGCAAGCCCAACATGGGTCGTAGGCCCTGAAAGCCATCTCCACCATGTTCAATATTCCCTGGTTCACTTCTCCGCCGTGTATAAGGCCCTTGGCTGCGTCTCTTATGGACATGCATATTGCTGAAGCGTTGTTTGTTGTAGCCACTATTAGATTAACTTTTTTTATTAGGGCGTCTTCGTCAAGTTGGTAGTGATGTATCAGGGTGCCTCTAGCCGCTTCGATTATTCCAACTCCTTCCCCTGGGCTGCCCACCTCATTCCGAAGGTCTTTACTTGTTATCTCCTCGTCTGTGCTCAATTCTACAGCCCTTTCGGCCGCGTATAGCAGTTCTACGAGTCTGGCCCAATGAAATGCAAGAGTTGAGTGTACGGGCTTTCCGCCGAGTGTTTCGTACATCCTTTCGAATTCTTGTTGTGCCAGAGGCGTCGCCATACCCTCTGAAGCGTTCAATCTTCCAAGCGGTCCAACCCGGTAAACGCCACTTGCTAGACCGTCGACTAAGCCTTTCCATCCAATCTTCTTGAGGTACGTCAATTTAGTGTATGTCCAGTCCTCCACGCGTTCCTCGATGACGTCTAGATACTCGGAGGGGGCAAATTTCACAAATTCTTTGCCTTGAGGGTCAACCACCCGTACTTTGCCATCATAAAAGTTGACTTTGTTGTTTTGGTCAACCGTGCCCATGTAATATGTCTTGAGAGTGTATGGGTCGCTTAAGATTATGTCTACGTATTTCTTGTTCTTCAGTACAACATCGTCAAATAATTTTAAGCTGAACTTTGCGAATTCCACGCTTGACCTCGCCATTTTTTCGATTTCCTGTCTCTCCTCCTCTGTGAGCCCTTTGGATATGCCTCCCGGAAGCCCACAGGTTGGATGGGTTGCCTTTCCACCTAGGATGGTGGTGATTTTTTGTCCGTAGGCTCTGTGCTTTATTACCTCTTTCGCTACGTCTAAGCCAACCTTTTGGATCACTCCCAGAATGTTTCTTTCCGCCGGTGGGGCGTCTGGTCCAACAACAAAGTCTGGGGCTCCTAGAAAGTAGAAGTGAAGGGTGTGATCGTAGATGTAGTAGCCACTATACATGAGTTCTCTAAGTTTTTTAGCTGCTGAAGGAGGCTCGACGTTAAATGCGGCGTCTAACGCCTTTGTTGAAGCAAAATGGTGCGCAACTGGACAAACACCGCAGATTCTGGGCGTAATTATCGGTAGATCCTCAGCTCTCCTACCTTCGCAGAACCTTTCGAAGCCCCTGAGTTCTGGAACTTGAAAGTAAGCGTTTTCCACATTTCCTTCTTCATTTAGGAATATGGATATTTTTCCATGACCTTCCAGCCTTGTTATAGGATCTATTACTATCGTTTTCATTTCTTTATCCTCCTCCTTCTAAGAAAGGAAGCTGGCAACGAATACTTGTAAAAAGTTCCTAAAGGATCTTTAACCTGGCCTATCATCTTCTCCGCGTCATAGTCTAGATCTCTCTCTCCGCCGACTCCTAGAATCGATGAGAGGGCACTTATCATAGCTGCCCCCTGTTCCACCTCGTTTGGACATGGTCCTCCGCATCCTGTACACGGCATATTTGCGCTTATACACTGTGCTTCACATCCTCCGCGAGTCGCAGGTCCCATACAAATTATTCCTTGTTCCAGAAGACATCTTTCTGGATCGGGAGTAATCTCGTATACTCTGTATATCTTGGAAATTTTCTTATCCTCTTTTTTCCTAGGGCATTCATCGCAGACTGACTTCTCAGGAGCCAGCACCGAACCTTTTGGAGGCAACTCATTTTTGGCAATTGCCTCCACCACCTTAGCTACTTGAGCGGACGGTGGAGGGCATCCGGGCAGGTAGTAGTCTACATCCACGGTTTGATCTAGAGTTTTTACCGTGTCAAAGAATTCTGGCAGCTTCAACTCTCCTTCCGGAACCTTGAAAGAGGTCTTGGGTGTCACAGAGTTTGGGTTGTTTGTGGAAGGAGACTGAAGATACGCTCTTTCAAAGACTTCTTTTTTGTTTGCAACGTTTGCTAGGCCTGGGATGCCACCCTGATGGGCACATGAGCCGAAGGCTACTAAGACCTTAGATTTCTTTCTCAAAAGTTTGGCCAAGTGCTCCTGTTCTTCGGTTCTAATTGCACCGTTGAAGAAGCAGACATCTATGCTTTTGTCTGGCATAGCCTCTACGTCTTTGTACTTGATGTCAATCGCCACCGGCCAAAAGACGATGTCCGCTATGGCAACGACATCGAGGATTTTCTCGTTTATATCCAAAACTGCGATTTCGCAGCCTCCGCAGCTTGCAGCCCAATAGAAAGCAAACTTTAGCTTTTCTTTACTCATTTTAATCTCCTCATATTCCTATCTGTTTTAATTGTTCTGTGGGTTTGACCCTCAACTCGTCTAAGGCGAGTTCTTCTGGGCTTAAGCCTAGAGCTAAACCCAAAAGCTGTGGATAATGTAGCGTTGGGATACCAAATTTTTCGTTAAGCATTCTTTCTATCCGCATTTGGTTTGTCTCGAACATCATGTGGCAGAACGGGCAAATCGTGATCAAAGCTTGGGCACCCACATCTCTGATGTGTGTGAGCTTTTCTCTCGAGAGCTGTAACGGAATCTTGTCGTTTATTCCAGCTGTGGGTGCTCCGCAGCACTGTGCTTCATCCATATAGTCCAAACATTCGGCTCCGGTAGCTTCAATTAGAGCTTTCAAAACTTTCGGATCTTCAGGATCGTCGAAGCCCATATACTCTTTCGGACGTAAAACGTGGCATCCGTTATGCTCCGCAACTTTGAGTCCCTTAAGTGATTTCTTCACTGCAGCCGTAATCTTTTCTAACCCTACATCGTCGTTTAAGACTTGAATCAGATGTTTAACTTCGATTATTCCTTTGAACTCTAAACCGTCCACTTTCAAATACTCGTTGATTTCTTCCCTGAGTTTCTTGTCGTTTTTGAGCATAGTATTTACTTTGTTTAATGTGCCAGCGCATCCGGGGCATAAAGCCATAATGCTCATGTTTTTCTCTTCTGCTATGCATAGGTTTCTAGCTGCGAGCAAGAGCATCATTTCGTGGCTTACTGGGTCCATGGGAAGCCCGCAGCAGTTGAATTCGGGCATTTCTTCCAGTTTCACGCCTAGTTTTTCCATGACTTTCCGTGTTGAGATTTCGTAAGCGGACACGCGGTAAGGTATGGCGCATCCCAAGAAAATGAAGTATTTGAGTTCGCCTTCAGCCATTTTATTCACTTTTTGCTTCTAACAGTTTTTTGAATCCTATCCTTTCTGTGAGTTTGGCTAATGATTGGGGGTTGCCTTTCGGCAGCGATGGTAATCCCAACTCTTCGCGTTTTTTTATTCTCATTTCTGGGATTCGGTAAGCGTAACCCGTGTCTAGTATACTTGAGGCAAGTACCTTGAATACTGGTGGGACATAGCCTTCCTTAACCGCCAAGTTTTTGAGTACGCGTATGATGTCGGCAACTTTGACATCTTGAGGACAACGGTCGGTGCAAGTGAAGCAAGAGGCGCAGAGCCACAGGCTTTCGCTTTCCAACACGCGCTTCTTCAGTCCCAATTGAGTCATTCTTATTATTTGTCTAGGACGGTAAGCTCCACTGAATCGTGCCACTGGGCAGTCGGATGTGCAGGTGCCGCACTGGAAGCACAGCATAATTTTTTCCCCGCCTGGAATTTTGCTGATTTCATATTTGAATTTGGGATCCATATCTGTGATTTTGAGCACTGCTCTTTGCTCAGTTTCCTTAGCCCCTCCTTTTTCAACCTGAAGCATAGGTTAAACCTTCCATCTGCACTTTCAATGGGCTCGGTCCAAGCTTCTTTATGGTCTCAACCATTTCCTTGACAACCGCTGCGAATTTGGCTCCCTCCGAAGCGGAGACGAATTCTATTTTAAGTCGTTGCGGCTCCACACCAAACTGCTCTAGAAGTTTTTTTAACAAAATGCCTCTTCGTTGCGCCTTATAGTTGCCTGCGATGTAGTGGCAGTCTCCTGGGTGACAACCCGCTATGAGGACTCCGTCTGCTCCGCTTCTGAAGGCTTCAAGAATGAAGGCTGGATCAACTCTTCCACTGCACATTACTCTTATTATTCTCAGGTTGGGGGGATACTGGATTCTGCTGACTCCCGCTAGGTCAGCACCAGCGTAGGAGCACCAGTTGCAGAGGAAACCAACGATTTTGGGCTCAAATTCTTCAGTCATGTTTTGTTACCTCCTTTGCCACCTGTGGTGCTGCTCTAACCTGAGCGACTAGTTGATTATCTGTAAAGTGACGCATGGTTATGGCTCCAGTGGGACAAGAGGCACCACAAGTGCCACACCCTTTACACAAAGCCTCAAGAACCTTCGATGTTTGTTTTCCTTCCTTCTCCTGCATTTCAATGGCGCTGTACTCGCAAACCGCTTCACAGATCCTGCATCCACTGCAAAGATCCTCGTCCACTAGGGCCGTTATTGCCTCGGTTCGTAGCCGTTTGAGGGCCATTGGAATGGCTGCCCTCGAAGCAACTCCGAAAGCCTGTGAAACACTTTCCGCAGTGTCTTTTGGGCTGTGGGCTGTGCCACATACGTATATCCCGTCGGTTGCAAATTCTATGGGTCTCAGTTTAACGTGGGCTTCGAAGAAAAATCCGTCTGAACCAAGCGGAACCTTAAGCATTTTGGACAGTTCTTTGGCATCCTTGTGCTGAATTAGAGGTGTCGACAAAACGACAAGGTCGCTTTCTATTTTGATTTGTTCACCCAGAAGAGCGTGATAGACGTTAACTTCAAGTTTTCCATTTTTGCCGGCAACTACTTCTGGCGGTTTTTCTTGGGCGTATTTGATGAACCTAATGCCTTTTTCTTGGGCTTCTCGGTGATGGTGTTCGTAGTGTTGTCCATAGGTTTGTAGGTCGCGATAGAGAAGGTAAACATCTGTTTCTGGATATAGCTCCCTTATGAACATGGCGTTTTTGAGGGCTGTCATACAACATACTCTGGAGCAGTAGGTTCTTCCCTTTTCTTCTCTGGATCCAACGCATTGAATCATAACTACTTTTTCAGGTTTCTTCAGTTGGCCCTCCTTGAGAAGGCGTTCAAGCTGAAGCTGGGTTATTACGTTTTCATGTTCCCCATACCCATACATCCCAACGGGCTCGAATATAGTTGCCCCTGTAGCCACAACTATTGTGCCTATGTCGAGATTCGCTGTTTCAGAGTTTCCTTTTTGGAGGGTAACTTTAAAGTTTCCAATGAACCCCTTAACTTCCTTAACGACAGTTGACGTAAACACGTCGATGCTCTTGTTTGACTTCACAGCTTGGATAAAGTGCTCCAAACCTTCAGAAGCATCTTGCATGGTTGGATATAACTTGTGCAAGTTTCTGAGCATGCCACCAAGTTCCGGCTCTTTCTCGACTAGGGAAACCTTGAAACGTTGATCGGCTAGGCAGAGAGCTGCAATTATTCCGGAGATGCCGCCGCCGATAACTAGGGCTGAAGGCGTTACGTCTATTTCAGGCTCTGTCTGCGGCTGAAGTAAGCGAGCCTTAGCCACCGCCATCCTCACGATATCCTTAGCCTTCTCCGTTGCCCTCTCATGCTCATGCATGTGAGCCCAGGAGCAGTGTTCTCTGATGTTAGCCATCTCAAAAAGATATTTGTTTACACCAGCTTCTTCGCAAGTGGCTCGAAACAACGGCTCATGGGTTCTAGGTGTGCACGAAGCCACTATCACCCTGTTAAGATTATACTTGGCTATGCTTTCCTTAATTTTGTTTAACCCATCAGAGGAACAAGTGTAAAGATTATCCTCTGCGTAAACGACATCCGGCAACGTTTTGGCGTATTCCACTACTTCCGGTACATTTACAACGCCGCCTATGTTGATGCCGCAGTGGCATATGAAAACTCCAATTCTCGAAGTTTCCTTCTGGCTTTGTTCCATTTAATGGGCCTCCTTGCCTGTCGCCACAATTATGACTTCAGCAGCTCTTGCAGCTGATCCGCTGGCTTGTGCAACCGATTCAGGAATGTCTTTGGGACCTTGGCAGTATCCGCATATATAAATCCCTGGACGGTTTGTGTCGACTGGTGCGAAGAGAGGGTCTTTGGATTTCATGAAACCGAATTCGTCGAGTTCTAATCCGAGGATGCCAGCTAATTCCTTACTGGCTACCCTTGGAACTAGAGCCGGGCAGAGAACGACTATATCTGCTTTCATGTTTTTCGTTACGTTCTCCGTAGTGTCTTCGTACCAGATGGTGAGATCGCCTGTTTTTGGGTCTTCTACGACTTCTCCAGGGAGCGCCCTGACGTATTTTACGCCCCACTCATCTTTGGCTCTATTAACAAACTCTTGGAATCCTTTGCCGAAGACTTTGAGGTCGTTGTAGAAAACGTAGACTTCGCATTCAGGATTGTGCTCTCTAATCAAAATTCCTTCCTTTGTGGCGTACACGCAGCACGCGCTGGAGCAGTAGGAAACCCCGCCTTTCAGGCTTCTGGAGCCGACGCATTGGATGAAAGCGATTCTTCTGGGAATACGGCCATCTGACAACCTCAATAAGTGTCCTCCGGTTGGTCCGGAAGCGGAGAGTAGTCTCTCAAATTCCAAACTTGTTAAAACGTTTTGGTATTTGCCGTAACCATACTCACTTCTCGTTCGGGCGTCAAAAAGTTCGAAGCCCGTTGCCACAACGATGGCTCCAACGTTAAGATCGATAGTTTCAGGTTGTTGGTCATAATCTATTGATCCAGCCTTACACATTCTTTGGCATAGCCTACATTTTATGCAGTTTTCGTCATCGATTGTGTACTTGAGTGGAACAGCTTGGGGGAATGGAACATAAATCGCTTTGCGGACGCCGAGACCCATATCAAATTCGTTTGGGACCTCAACTGGACAATGCTGGGCACATTCTCCGCAGCCAGTGCATTTCTCTAGGTCGACGAATCTCGGCTTTTTGAGAATCTTAACTCTGAAATTACCAGCTGAACCCTTAACTTCTTTCACTTCGGAATAGGTTAACAGTGTGATGTTCGGATGGCGGAAGCATTCGATCATTTTGGGCGCTAGGATGCACATTGAGCAGTCCATTGTTGGGAAGGTTTTGTCCAGTTGCGACATCCTTCCACCGATGCTCGGTGTTTTCTCCACTAGGTAAACTTTCATCCCGCGGCTGGCGAGGTCTAAACTAGCTTGTATTCCAGCTATTCCGCCGCCGATGACCAGGATAGATTTGTTGGCTTCCATTTTTTCACCTTCAGGTTAATTTCAGTGCCTCAGCCACCAGCACCGATAGGTCGCGCATTTCCATTGTTACTTCACTGGGATCAACCGGCAGTTTTTCGCTTGTAACGCATTTCCAATGAATTTGACACTTATGGCATGCCGTTACCAGCAAATCTGCTCCAGTGGCTTTCGCTTCTCTCAACCTGTCTATTTGGACTCCCTTGGAGTACTTGTTGCAGGATAGCCAAGAACT
>JAOUPL010000006.1 GCA_029879825.1 Candidatus Bathyarchaeota archaeon | reverse complement strand
CTGTGACGGGAACAGTAGCAGGCTGTGGCAATCCGACCGCTCTGGCGGAGCTGAAGGAAGGCGATGTGGTCCTTGACTTGGGCTCTGGAGGGGGCATAGACGCTTTTTTGGCAGCCAAGAAAGTTGGTCCTAAGGGAAGGGTAATAGGAGTGGACATGACTGAAGAAATGGTTCAACTTGCCAAAGATAATGCTGAAAGGATGAAGGTAGAGAATGTGGAGTTTCGGCTAGGTGAAATAGAAAACTTGCCCTTGGAAGACGAAATTTTTGATGTTTTAATCAGCAATTGCGTCATTAACCTCTCACCAGACAAAGACAAAGTCTTCGGCGAAGCCTTTAGAGTACTAAAGCCCGGAGGGCGCGTACTAATTTCCGATATAGTTACGCAAGGCGAACTTCCTGACGAAATTCGTGAAAATCCAGAGATGTGGGCTGCTTGCATAGCCGGGGCGCTGGATGAAAAAGTCTATCTTCAAAAAATCATGAACGCTGGGTTCGAAAAAGTGGAGGTCATAGCGAAAAACGATTTCATGGGAATGGTTTCAAGCATAAAAGTACGAGCCTACAAACGTTCATAACTAGTGGAATTCTACCCTTCAGGTTCTGGCTCACTTATCATAAGTCTCTGTATCTTTCAAGTTCCCAATCTGTAACGCTTTTTTGGAATTCACTCCACTCTGTCGCTTTGATTTCAAGATATTTATTGAACACGTGTTCTCCCAACGTTTCTTTCATCAGTTTGCTCCTCTTGAATTCCTCTATTGCTTCCCCAAGATCCTCCGGAAGAGTTTTGATGTAAAACTTTGCGAGTTTTCTGTCGTCAAATCCATACACGTCTTCTTCCACGGGCTCGGGGGGCTCGATTTTTTCTTCGATTCCCTCAAGACCCGCAGCCAACATGACGGCAAAGGCTAGGTATGGGTTGCAGCTCGGGTCAGGGCATCTTAATTCAAGTCGAGTTGACTTCTCTCTGCCTTCGCGGTATCTGGGAACCCTAATCAAGGCAGATCGGTTTCTTTGACCCCAACAAATGTATATAGGCGCTTCGTATCCCCGCACAAGACGTTTGTAGCTGTTCACAGTAGGGCACAAAATAGCTGCGATTTCCCTAATGTGTTTAAGTTGGCCACCCATGAAATAGCGTGCCAAAGAGGAGAGTTTGTACTTGTCTTTTTTATCATAAAAGAGATTCCTGCCATTTTTGTCAAACAGTGACTGGTGAGTATGCATTCCGCTTCCGTTGATACCGAAGATAGGTTTTGGCATAAAAGTTGCGTATAGATCCCTGCTGTTTGCGACTGTTTTTATGGCTTGTTTGAGAACCATGACTTTGTCTGCAGTGCTGAGGGCTTCACCGTATTCAATGTCAATCTCGTGTTGGCTGGGGGCGACTTCGTGATGAGTCATTTCAACGTTTATACCGAGTTTTTCGAGGGTGGACACCATGACAGCCCGTATATCCGTAGCCATATCCCGTGGAGAAAAATCGAAGTATCCAGCCGTGTCATGGTAACCCCTATTTTCCTTTGATCTAAACAGGAAGAACTCGATTTCAGGCCCGACATAGTAAAACCATCCTTTCTCCTCCGCTTTTTCTTCAACTCGCTCAAGAGCATATCGAGGATCACCCGTGAACGGAGTGTTATCTGGGTTATAAACGTCGCAGATCATTCTTGCAACTTTCTTTCCATCACGGGGCCAAGGAAGAAGAATGTACGTTGATGGCTCGGGGATCAACATCATGTCACTTTCATGTATTCTAGTAAAGCCTTCTATGGAAGAACCGTCAAACCATTTTCCATTGTCGAGGCATTCTTTCAGTTCTCTGGGAGATATTGTGACGCTTTTCAAGCGGCCAGACAAATCAGAGAACATTAAGTCTATGAATTCTATTTTTTCACGTTTAACCTTCTCAATTATCTCCTCTTTTTCCATAGAATCACAACGTCCTGTTAAGATTGGAGCTATTTAATTCCTTTTATGCTTTCTTAATTTTAACTCAAGATTATTTTATCGATTTCTATGGATTTGACTGTTTTGGGATTTTATATTCTATTGAAAAACGCCATTGACGTTGAAGTGAGATCTTGAGAATGTAGCGTCCACTTGTTTCTAAGAAAAGAAGATTCTATAGATCATCAAGCTTAAGTTGCATAAAAACATAAATAATGTGGAGGTTTGAGAATGGGGCTTATTCCGAAGGAACAAAAACAACAGTTGAAGGAAGATTTCGAAAAGAATCTGAAAGGCGAAGTGAGGATCCTTGTGTTCACGCAAGAGACCGAATGCCCCTTCTGTAAACAATCTAGAGAACTCGCAGAAGAAGTTGGCGCCTTCTCAAACAAGATTAAGGTGGAAGTTTACGACTTCGTGAAGGACAGCGAGAAGGCCAAAGAATACCAGATAGACAAAGTGCCAGCAATCGCTGTTCTGGGGAAAAAGGACTATGGAATACGATTCTACGGCTTAACATACGGGTACGAGTTTAGACCCTTTACAGAAAGCATAATCAACGTCTCTCGAGGAGCAACAAATCTTTCTGAGGAAACGAAAAAGAAGCTTGCATCCATTGAAAACCCTGTGCACATTCAAGTTTTTGTCTCGCTAACATGTCCTTACTGTCCCCTCGTAACCTCGTTGGCACATCAATTTGCTGTGGAAAGCGATCTCGTGAGAGCAGATATGGTTGACGTGAGTGAGTTTCCGTATTTAGGGCAAAAGTACAATATCATGGGTGTTCCAAAAACCGTCATTAACGAGAAAACGGAGTTTGTGGGTGCTGTTCCCGAAGAGCTTTTTGTTCAGCAGGTAGTGGTTGCCCAGAGATCACCAACTATGTACGTATAAGAAGAAAAGAGGTGAGAAACGTGACTAAGAAAGGTGAAGTATACGTTTGTGAGATATGTGGGAACAAAGTGCAGGTGTTGGAGGCAGGCGTTGGAACCCTAGTTTGTTGCGGGCAAGACATGACCCTAGTAGAATGAGCCTTGGGGCATTGTGAATTCCTTCTCCTCTGGCAACAAGAATTAACGTAGAAGTCGAAAGACAAAAATTTCCTTGGTCACAACAAAGTCTGAGGGGAGTAACTTGTCAAGTTATGATGAGGCTTCAGTTCTTGAAGTGTTAGACAAAGTAAGCCGCAGCGTAGTCAACGTAAGCACCATCAAACTTCTCCACCATATTTTCTATAGAGCCGTCCCTGTTAAAGGAATGGGCTCAGGAACCATCATCGATCCAGAAGGTCAGATTTTGACAAACAACTATGTCGTTGCGGGCGCAGAGAAAATCGGGGTGACGTTAACTGATGGGCGTGTATTAGAAGGTAGAGTCATCGGAACATGTTCAACCCACGACGTGGCCATAATCAAAGTGAAGGAGGAGAATCTTCCAGCGGCAAAACTAGGCGACTCCGATAAACTAAGAGTGGGGCAAAGAGTCTTTGCGATTGGTAATCCCTTCGGACTTGCTGGTGGTCCAACAGTTACTTCCGGGGTGATAAGTGCTCTGAACAGATCTATAGACTCACAAAGAGGCATGATAGAAAACCTCGTTCAAACTGACGCTGCTATAAATCCTGGAAATAGTGGCGGACCGCTAGTGGATATGCATGGAAGAGTAGTCGCTATCAATACAGCGATTATTCCCTTCGCTCAGGGCATAGGCTTCGCCATTCCCATAAATTCAGCTAAGAAATGCACCAACGAAATCATTGTTCACGGAAGTATGATTAGACCTTGGCTTGGCGTAAGTGGATTAACTGTTACTAGAGAAGTTGCGTCCTACTATGGTTTACCCGTTGATAGAGGGGTTCTTGTTACAAGAGTTATACCCGAAAGCCCCGCAGATCACGCCGAGATAGTTGCAGGTGATGTAGTTCTCAAATTTGCTGGTGCAGATACAAACAGCATAGAAAGATTGGTTAAGGAGATCCAAAAAAGAAAGGCTGGAGAAAAAGTGGAAATATTGATTCTTCGAGACTCTAAGAGGTGGGTTGTCGAAGCGGTCTTGGAGAGAACTCCGTGAATAAAGGCGTGGGAACATCTGTTGCTTGTTTAGAACGGTCAAGCAGAAAGGCTGAGGCCTTCGAGGCGTCTAAGACAAGATTCGCCGTTTCTTCTAGGAAGTTGGCAAGTTCCATTCCAGAAGGTGTCAATTCGTATGTTCTAGGCTTTTTTCGAGTGAAAACAAGGCGCCTCTTCCTTAGCCTTCGTAGATATTTGTAGGTTCTTCTGAGGTTTATACCACCTTTCTCAGAAAGCTCGCGGGCAGATATACCGACTTCCGGAACGGTTTCATAGATTTTCTTCTCTGTTGGTGAAAATGGCTTTTTCGGCACTTTTTTGGTTCTGAAGTAGAAGACGTAGTCTGGGGTTTGGCTCCTTGTTATCAACCCATTTTCTGTAAGCCTGTTTAGAGACCTGGACAAACTTTTTTGAGTTAGTGATTCAACAAGGTCCGCATAGGTTTTCGGTCCATCCTTCAATTTTTTCAGCACTATTTCTTCGTAGCAACGAGAATGGGGTGGTAGCGAATTTTCAACATTGAATCTGTTCGATACGTCGCGAAATTTCTGACCATACAACGTTAACCTATACTTGACGTCATCTCTTTTGACAAGACCTGCTTTTATCAGTGGTTCAACATATTCGCTGGCTATGGTGTGCCGGCTGTGATAGTATCCCTTACTTTTCAGGTATTCTTGTAATCCTTTTATGCCACGAGGACGTTCAGAAAGGGCCTCGATAACTGTTTGTCGTCTATCGTTTTTGACAGCGTTGAGCAGGTCATGCACATGCTCGTCTGCGCACAACATTCCATTAATTTCAAGAAATTCGTTTTTTGCTCTCCATATCTCGCAACGCTCAACGCAAATCATGGGAGAGATAGGCTCGCAGTATTGGCAAATTCTATCCGCTTGTTCGAGAATTTCGACCAATTCTGAACTGTTATTTACTATCTTGGATAACCATTGACGGGAGTTTATTTCAAGAACCATTGTTGACGCCCCCAACGACGCATGTCATAAAGAAGCCTTGATGGGTCATCGTCTCTGGCCCTATTGAAAGAGAGAAAGGAGAAAAGAAAAAAGGCAAGAACATCCCCCTCACTAAGTCCCTCTATGACATACGTCATACTAAACATGACATACGTCATGCTTATATACCTTTCTGTAGCAATAGTATCATCGGTGAAGAAAAACATGTTGCTACCATGCGAAGTCGCGGTGAGATCGCTGGTTCCAGCCCTTCGATCTGCCATAGCAAGAGAACTTACACAAACTCACGGGTTGAAACAAAAGGATGTGGCAAGGCTTTTAGGCGTCACCCAAACTGCCGTGAGTAAATATACCCGGCATGTTAGAGGTACCGTTATAAGAATCGAAAAAGTGGAAGAAGTTCAGCCTACAATTAGGGAAATCGTTGTGTCATTGGCTAATGGGGGTATGTCAAAATACGAACTTGTGACAAAGTTTTGCGTAGCCTGCGAAATCGTCAGACAAAAAGGGCTGATGTGCGAGTTATGCAAACTCTCCGATCCAACGATTGACGTTCAACAATGCTTTGTTTGTCATTCGGGCACTCATTTTTGTGCAGCAGAAATCAAAAAGTAATGGGTAGACTGCAGATGCTTTTACGTTGTCTAGAGTGGAAAATGTTTTAACCAAAACAAAGGAGATTTTAGTCTGGTGATTTTGTTATGGTTGAAATTGTTTGCAGCCCACCTAAGCAACTGGTTATTTTAGAGTGTACACAATACCCTTCAATGGAAGCTCTGTCCCAAACCATAGCCACTATTATCAGAGTTGGGCAGCCACTCGTCCTCAAATGGGCTGAAGGCGTGACATTCTCATATTCACTTTTACCGCCTACAACCGACAGTCTAATGAAAGAATTTCTGGAAGGCCGCATCTACTGGACAGAGGTAATATTCGCCCTGATGCCAGAATACAAATCAACCATCAAAGTGGGCACCTTAGACATTCCAGTAATCGATGTAAGCCCAAATCCGATCTTGCGAGAGGCGGCAGAATGGATGAAACTCAGTTTCCAAAAATGATTACACCCCCAAGGCAAAACGTCAGGCTAAATTCGCTAGAGATTCCAATGGTTTGAGTTGGGACCCCTGCTCCGCTGGAGAAAATTATTTATCGGCGTTCTTTAGGGTCTCAACCAGTTTTCCAACTCTTTTCCTAATCTCGTTTCTTACCTCTCTGAATTTCGCAATAGGTTTTCCTGCTGGATCTTCCATTTTCCATTCTGCTACTCTTTTTGGAACTACGGGACAGACCTCGGGTCCACAACCCATCGTTATCACTACGTCGGCTTCTTCCACCATCATCATGGTCAGCGCTTTGGGTCTCTGCTTGGTTATATCGATTCCGATTTCTTTCATCACTTCTACAGCCTTTTCATCAACCTTTGACGCCGGTCTAGCACCTGCGCTAGCCGCAACAGCATGACCCTTGGCCAACTTATTAAGAAAGGCTTCCGCCATCTGGCTTCTGCGAGCATTTTCAACGCACACAAACAAGACTTTCTTCACGAATCTTACCATCCCATGAATATGTTAGACCGATAATTTAACCTAGTGATGAAACGCTTTTTAGGTTGTTTCCGTAGGTTAGTTAATGAAGAAGAAATGCCCAAGATACAAATCGACTTAGAGTTGTGTGATGGCTGCGGAGTATGCGTCGCGTTTTGTCCGGCTTTCGTCTTAGAGCTTCATAAAGGAAAAGTGAGGGTTGCGAATCCCGAAGCCTGTTTAGGCATCAGGGCGAAACAGCTTTGTTCAGAATGCCGTGAGACGGCGGAAACGTGCCTAGGATGTGTTGCTTGCGTCAAAAGCTGTCCGACAGCCGCTATCGAAATACTTGAGACTTAGACCTTCCTCGGATATTCTATAATTCTGTAATCTATTCCTTAATCACCTGTTAATCTAAATTCACTTGAAGGAAAGAAAGGAACCAGAAAAACGTTAGGCTAATGAAAACGTAGGTCTTTAAGTAGAAATCTGTTAAATTGTTAATAGCGCAGGGTGAAAAGTTTGGGAAAACTACTCATAATCTTGTTTTCTTCACCAATGCAGTTCCAAAACACAGACAGTGTTTATGAGTTTGCCAAAGCCGCAGTGGAAGCAGGCCACGAAGTTACCGTGTTCTGTGACGTAGACGCCGTTTATAACTTGATGGCAAGCCAGATTTTGCCAGATCAGAAAACGCCTGCGAAAAAGCTTGCGGAGCTAATCACCAGGGGAGTCCATTTCCTAGCATGCAGGGAAAGCGCAAGGCTTAGAGGCATCGATTCTAAGAAGGCGTTGATCAAAGGCGCCATAGAAAGCAGTCTAGGCGAATTGGCTCTACTAATGGATCAATCTGACAGAGTTATAGCGTTCAGTATTTGAGGTGTCGCCTGTGCCGAGAAAAATTCTTTTAGTTACAAAAAGTTCCCCTTATGGAAGTTTGATGGCGGCTGAAGGTTTTCGAATAGCCACCGCCATGGTCGCCATGGATGTTCTTCCAAAACTGCTTTTCATAGACGATGGAGTGTATTGCCTGCTAAAGAATCAAAGGCCAGAAGCCGCTGGGCTGGACTCTCATTATGAGCGATTAAAAACTCTCGCAGACTTGGTTGGATTGTATGCTCTAAGGGATTCCGTGGTTAAGCGGAATCTGAAGATTATCGACCTTGACGAAAGCTTCAACGTGAAACTATTGTCGAAAGATGAGGCTGTAAAACTGATCGTGGAAAACGAAGCAGTAATGGCGTTTTAGGAGAGATGGCACTTGTTGATAATTTTAGGTAAATCTCCGTTCGTTGGCGATTACGCGTCTATTCTCGATATGGCACTCAGAGCAGTTCAGAAAGGAGAGAAAGTTGGTGTAATGCATATTCACGACTCTTGTGCAGCGTTAACATCAGCCGAGTATTCTAAGAGGCTCGTGGACGCTGGGCTCGACGCCTACGCTCTAAAAGCTGACTGCGAGGCTCGAGGTTTATTGAAAAAGATAAAGAAAGGGGTCAAAATTGTTGATTACAAAGATTGGGTCAGACTTGTGATGGATGAATACCATAGAATAGTTTCTTGGATCTAACCTTCTCTTTTGATCCACCAAATCCACCCTCTCCTTTCCGCGGAAAGCCGGCCCTCAATGATTCCTTTCAAGCGTAACCTGTTTAGGAATACGGGTGTCTTGTCTGGACAAGAGACCATTAGTTTTCGGGTTTTCTCTTCAATCTCTCGCGTTGTAAGAGGCTTTCCCGTTTCCTTCAATATGGAGATGACAAGCTCGACAGCTTCCGGTTCACTGAGTTTCTTTAGGCTCATAAGCAACGACCCTTCTCATTCTACTTCAAAGCTTCTCTCTATTTTTTGAGTAAGTTTCTCACTCTCTGCGTCTAGAGGGATGAGCTGAATGTCCTTAGCTGACTGTATGCCTATGCCAAGCTCTACTGCTCTTGCAATCTGTTCCTGTTGAAAGATTCTACCTTGCGAGACTTCTGGAGTTGTTCCAAAAAGGCGCAAGATGGCTACTCCAACTGCGTCTATGGCTACTCTATCCTTTCCTGCTAGTATGACGTTTGGATTCGCTAAGTCCCCGCTTTCTGGGCCTCCTCTGACAAAGGCTTTTGTGGCGTCCATAACTATCAGGTGGTTCTTATGGGTTTGATTTATTTCAGCTATCATGAGCCTCTGATTCTCGGAGGAGTGAAGCTCAGCCATATAGTCGTATCCATCTTGAGGGTCGAATCTAGCCACCAGGCCAACAGAGTTTTTGAGAGACATAGTGAAGTGGCCCCCGAAACGGTGTGTTTTCAAACAACAGGTTTGAACAACTTTATCCGCCTCATGGAAAACCTTGGCTAAGAGAAAGCCTCTCCTCCAGTGGGAGTCTTTTGGCTTAAGTCGCACCCACTCTTCTTCAGTGAGCTTGTCTAAGACCAGAATCTCAAACCCCAGTTCAGCCGCAAGTCCAGTTACGCCGCATCGGTCCAAAACTGTTCGAGTGTTCCCCATACCACTACGCTCGGCCAAAGTTATCTCTTCGGCTCTAGCCTCCTTTAGACCGTTGACCAATGTTCGCAGAGTGTCCAGATGGGTAGAGGCAGGAAAAGGGTCAGCGCTGTTGTAGTTTGCTTTGAAGGCAACTTTCTTTCCACCAAATTCCCTAAGATTAAAACGATCTAGAAGCTTTCGAATTCCCGCTTCTCGATTTTCAGTTCTTACCGTGAATATTTTTGTTTTCATTTCAATTTCCCACTGACTAAACGTGTTTAGTTTTGTTCATCGGAGTGTTCGGGGTACCTTTCGCACTTGCTGTCCAATTATGATGCTAACCTCTTAGCAATTGTCGTTAGATGTTTGCCTAAATCTTTTGCCATTTTAAGCTCATTGGCCGACGGCATACGCTCGCCCATTGGGCCAGCAATAGTTGAAGCTCCGTATGGTGAGCCCCCGCTTATTTCGTCAACTGTCATCTGCTCCGTGAAAGAGTATGGCAAACCAACTAGAACACACCCTTGGTGTAAAAGCGTGATATGGGTTGAGACAATGGTGGTTTCCTGTCCTCCGTGTTGAGTGTTGCTGCTGGTGAACACCGCCGCTGGTTTGCCAACGAGAGTACCAATCGCCCAATCACCCCCAGTCTGATCCCAAAAGTTTCTCATCTGAGCACACATATTGCCGAAACGAGTCGGAGTGCCGATAATAATCCCATCAATTCCCTTCAGGTCTTCTCGAGGATCGGCGACCGGAACGTCCTTCATTAATTCTTTTGTCTTTTTTACATCCTCGCTCCAAAACTTTTCGGGAACAAGTTCGGCAACTTGTTTGAGAATTGGTTGGCCGCCCGCCTCTCGAACACCCTCAACTACTGCCTTGGCCATCCTGAAGGTGTGACCATACATCGAGTAGAAGAGAACCAGAATCTTTGGTTTATTTTCTTTCATCTTCTCACCTCCTATCACGTTTTCTCTTTCTTTTTCGCTCTTGCATTCTATTTCTGGGGAAGTTTGTGAACGTGTAGCGCGCGCACATGTTCTTCCCTGAAACTTCCGGCGCATGGGTTTGGAGGACTCTCTTATTCACGTTTCACGCGTTTGATTATTTCTCTGCATTGATCCGCGTATTCACACCAGTCTAGACACGACTGTTCTTTTTCAGGTCTACCAGATTCTTTGTTACATGTGTCACATGTTCCAACGTCTTCGTCGCTCCAAATCTCTACTTTTCCTCCGCAGTTGGGACATTGAAAATATTCAGGAAAAGGTCTGACAAACTTCCTTATGCCAGGACAAGTTTCAGAATTTGATCTAAACAAGGTCTTTCACCTGTCTAGGTGCATCGTCATCGTCAGCCTCATGCGGATCATTTCGAGTAGACACTTTTCTTTTTATTCCTGTGATTTTGTTTCCTTTTATGCTGATTATTTCTTGTCTCAAAGATATTGTCTTCCCCGAGGAATCTAAGGCTTCTTTGACGAGACGGTATAGACGAAAACAGCATGGAACTTCCATGTTGACCACAGTGACGCTCTTGATGTTGGATTGTTTGAATATCTCAGTTAGTTTCTTCTTGTAGGCCTCGGCATCGTCAAGTTTAGGGCACCCAACCACGAGTTTCCTGCCTCTCAAGAATTCGTTGTGGAAGTTGGCATAGGCGAAAGGCACACAATCAGCGGCTATTAGCAGATCCGCATTTTCGAAGAATGGGGCGTTGGTTGGTAACAGCGTTAGTTGCACAGGCCACTGGGTGAGCATGGACTCCGTCTCTCCTGGAATTTTTACAATTTCTTTCTCTGTCCGATTTCTTTCAAAATGCATTACTTGTGCTGAGGGACAAGGTTGATGAATCGGATGGGCGTGGTGAACTGTGGGAACTGATGGTTTTCTCTTCAGGTGTTCTTCCACTGCTTCTTCATTGAATTCTTCTGCTTCTCTCTTTTCGATGGTTATGGCTCCTTGTGGGCATTCCCCTAAACAGGCTGCTAAGCCATCGCAATATTTGTCACTGACCAGCTTAGCTTTTCCGTCTACGATTTTTAGGGCTCCTTCTGCGCAAGCGGGGATACATAATCCACAGCCCGTGCATTTTTCTTCATCGATTTTAACTATGCTTCTTAGAACCATTCATTCTTCACTTTCCTTCAATGACGAGTCAAGTATAGTGAACTCGAAGCGTCTTTCTTCTTTTGTTCTTGAAGCCCTCTGTTAGTGCGGCATTTTCCTCCTGTTGGGCAGTATTTTTCGGCATGGTAGGAAAATATCTTGAATAACTGTTCCATCGTTTCTTTGTTCAAAGAGTAGAAACGTTCCTTCTTTCTTCTTTCCGAAAAGACAAACCTACATCTCTCTAGGGGTTTAAGGTTATGCGAAATCATGCTCTGTTCTTGATTTAGAGCCTCAGAAATCTCAGTTACATTTCTCGGTCCATCGCGAAGAAGCTCCAGAATCGCTAATCGCGTCGGATTTGCCAACGTTGAAAAGAATTGACCGCAAGTCTCGCTTAGATTCTGCTTCATATCGACCACCATTTAAATGAAATAAGTGTCATATGAAATTATATTCATATCATTCTTATAAGCCTTATGGTTTAGAAATCAAATGCGAAAAGTTGCGAGCAACCCCAACTCAATTGTCCAGCGGTTTACGAAACGTACTTAAGACAATACTCCAAACTAATTTTTGCTGAATGTATTAGGAGTTAGAAACCATGGGAAAAGTGTTGCTTTTCGTTGAAAACGGTTTCGAAGATCGAGAATTAATGTATCCCTACTACCGTTTCCAAGAAGCAGGATACAAAGTGGACGTAGTGGGCCCCGGAGCCAAAGTTACCTACAACGGCGAGTATGGGCTCACTTTGAAGTCCGATTTTTCCCCGCAGGACGTTAACATTGAAGACTATGCGGCAATAATTATCCCGGGAGGGCGCGCCCCAGACCGTATGAGAACAAACAAGGGGCTGGTCAATTTAGCGAAGGAGGCTTTCCAAAAGGGAAAAGTGATGGCCGCTATATGCCATGGACCCCAGCTTCTCATAGAGGCTGGATTAGTGAAAGGGAAAAGGGCTACCTGCTACGTCTCTGTGTCCACCGACCTGAAGAACGCTGGTGGAATTTACTTGAATAAATCGGTTGTGGTGGACGGAAATCTAGTGACATCCCGTTTCCCAGCTGACCTTCCAGACTTCTGTCGCGAAACCCTAAGGCTTTTGGAAAAAAGAAATGTGTGAATTCAATTTCGTTTAATGGTGTAATTGTTTGAAAATTGGGTATCCGATGAAGCAAGAACGATCTTTTATCTTGTCACCTTTACCTCGATTTCTTTCCAGTCCTCCTTTATTCCGCGCAAGGAAGTCACCGCCCCCACGAGAGCTCCACTTAATATCTTTACAACGAACTCATTCAGATCGATCTCCTCACCGTCAACGAAAAGCTTAACATCCAACAGCATCACCCCCAAAACATTGTTTCATTACAAACGTAAAGGCTTTCTGTAAACTATTTAGCTAGCGAGACTTATTTTGTAACAACAAATGCTTTGTCGGCAGGTATAAGCGAGGCTTCTTATGACCGAAACTGAGATTTCTTGGCTTCCGTGGAGTAAAAAGGCTTTCCAGAAGGCGAAGGAACTAGATAGACCCATCCTCTTGGCCATCAGCGCGGTTTGGTGTCACTGGTGCCATGTCATGGATCAGAGAACATACTCTGACAGAGATGTCGCGAAACTGATTGAGGAGAAGTTTGTGCCAATAAAAGTGGACAGAGACCAGCGACCGGACATTGACAAGCGATACAATATGGGCGGCTGGCCCACTACGGCTTTCTTGACACCCAAAGGAGAAGTCCTCACGGGCGCTACGTACATTCCACCACAAGAGATGAAACCTTTGCTTCAACGCATAAGTCACTTCTACAAGGAAAACAAAGACAAAATCAAGGCCAAATTGGGGGAACTGGAAAAAGAAGAGATAAAAGCGCCTTCAGTAGAATACGGGTTGGATCACGATTTCTTCCAGTCCGTCATCGATGGTTTAACGTTAGAAACTGCTTCGAGTTTTGATTCGTTGCACGGAGGCCTTGGTGATGCACCCAAATTTCCTCATAGTGAGGCGTTGGCTTTAGCGCTCCTCGAATATCAGATACAAGGACACAAGGCCCTCCTGAACATCGTAACGAAGACCCTACAAAAGATGAGTGCAGGCGGCATATATGACAAGGAGGAAGGAGGCTTTTTCCGTTACTCCACAACAAGGGACTGGAGTGTTCCGCACTACGAGAAGATGTGCGAAGACAATGCTAAGTTGCTTGTCAACTATCTGGAAGCCTATCAAGTCACCGGAGAAGATGTCTTCGAAGAAACCGCTCATGGAATCCTATCATACGTTAACGCTAACCTCAGTGACCAAGACAACGGTGGATTTTACGGCAGCCAAGACGCTGACGAAGAATACTACAAGCTAAGCCTCCTGGAACGCCGGAAGAGAACATCACCAAGAATAGACACAACGCTCTACACAAACTGGAACGCCATGATGATCTCAGCTTATCTGTTAGCCTCGGTGGTGCTCAAGAATATATCCTATCGGAAACTTGCTCTACGAACAGTTGATCTTCTACTTGAGAAGAGTTTCAGTTCACGAAAGGGAATGTACCATTATTACTTTGAGGGCAAAAAACATCGTCCAGGCTTACTCACGGATCAGGCTTCCATGATACGGTGTCTAACAGACGCTTATCAGTCAACCTCAGACAGAAAATTCCTGAATTACGCAGAAAGCGTCGCCAAATTCATGCTCAACAACTTGTGGAACGAAGCCGGAGGGTTCTACGACAGACCCAAGAAAGCTGAAGCCTTAGGAGCCTTAAGAACCTTGAACAAGCCCTTTGACGAAAACAGTATAGCCGCCGATGCTTTCCTGAGACTTCACTACTTGACGGGTAACAAAAAGTATCTAGAAACAGCTAAAACAACCTTGGAGCATTTTGGCTCAACCTATCGAAGATACGGCATTATGGCAGCCGCCTATGGGCTTGCCGCTGAATTATACTTGCGTCCGGTGCAGATACACATAGTGGGTCCCAAGAAAGATTCAGTAACTCGTGTTTTCCTAGATGAAAGTTTTAAGGTTTACAATCCGTTAAAAGTAATCGAAATTTTAGATCCCGCTGAAGATACCGAGAGGTTGACAAACCTAAAATATCCTATCACCAAAATACCGCGGGCGTACGTTTGCTTCGAAGGAACATGCACCTCAGTTGAGGATCCAAAGGAAATAGCTAAAAAAATTGAGCCGAAGGGATCGCGAAAGGGTTGAGCTTTACAATTGACAATAGACCTAGATCGCGTGATATTACGAGAGAGATCTCCTAAGTCGAAACTATTTGGAGGAAACGTTGCAATGAACGAGAAATCGAAATCCGTAGATACAGAACGGTACAACAAAACTAGAGTGCTAAAGATCATTGAACTGTTGGAGAAGGAACACTCAGACGCAAAAATAGCCCTAGAATATGCCAACCCTCTGGAGCTCTTGGTGGCAACAATCCTTTCAGCTCAATGCACTGACAAGAGGGTAAACATTGTCACGAAAGTCCTCTTCAAAAAGTACAGAAAGCCAGAAGACTACGCCAATGCGGATCTAAAGGAACTTGAAGAAGACATAAAATCCACAGGCTTCTACCGAAACAAGGCCAGAAACATCAAGAAATGTTGCCAGATTCTAGTTGAAAAGTTCAACTCGCAGGTTCCGAAAACAATGGAGGAACTGCTTGAATTGCCAGGTGTCGCTCGAAAAACTGCGAACATTGTCTTGTCGAATGCGTATGGCGTTGTTGAAGGAATAGCCGTGGACACCCATGTCCGCAGACTTGCCAGAAGGCTGGGGCTTTCAGAGCATGAAAATCCGAATAAAATAGAGGGCGATCTGATGGAGCTAGTTCCGAAAACCCGTTGGAAAAGAATAACAGACTTGCTAATATTTCACGGTAGAAGAATCTGCGCGGCAAGGAAACCAAAGTGTAGAATATGCGTCTTGAACAAGCTCTGTCCCTCCGCCTTCACTTTCGACTAGGGCGGCAACCTCTTTTCCATTAGAACTGAATAGAAGTATCGGGTGTAGCCGTCTCCTTCAACAGAGGCTACGTGTTCGATGTTTTTGATTTTGAAGTAGTTTGAGAAGAGTTGGATTATCTGTTCTTTGGTGAAGTGGTTCCATGCGGAACCGTTTCTCTCACTAAAGCAGACCATAAAATAGGAGCCGCCTTTCTTCAAAACTCGGTGTACACCGTTTATGAAGGTGCCTCTGTCCTTGACCTTCACGTGGTGAAAGCAGCCCATGTCAAAGACAAAGTCGAACTCCTCGTCTTTGAAGGGCAAGTTAAGGAAATTCTGTACTCGGAACTGAGTCTTTGCGTTTGCTTTTCTGGCCTTTTCCTTTGCGATTTCTATGGCTTTGGGAGATATGTCCATTCCAGTGACTTGAAACCCTTTTTTGGCCAGGTAAATTGCGTTGGTTCCAGCCCCGCAACATATGTCTAAGGCTTTTCCCTTCTTTATCAGTCCCTTCTCAACCAGTTCAACCAGAACTTTCCTCGGTCTTCCCAGTTCCCAAGGTAGGGCTTCTATGGGATATCTTCTGTAGACGCGGTCCCACTCTTCATAGCGCGAACCCATATGACCGACTCCAAGTCAGTAAACACAAAACTTCTTCCAACATGGTTTGTTTTTTATAGCTACGTTTACTTGAGGTGGGGGCTCCTATTTTACATTGGCGTAGCACAAAATATTTAAATATGACGTATGTCATACATCATCTCTCCGATCAAGTAGCAGAATAACGGGCTACCGAACCGATACGAGCTTGTTCAGTTTTTTTGCAGAAAAATGGAAAAATACGTGCAAGACCGGAGCGAATAAAAAAAAGCGGTGAGGTGATGAATCTTTTCTGAAAAAGTTGCTGTGCCTCCCCATATGTTTGCATGCCATGATGCGAAAGGTGAGAACTACATTGTCGAGGTTGAATTGCCTGGAGTAAACAAGGAACATATAGACCTTAGTATGCACGACGACATAATTCACTTCTTAGCCGAAAGAGAAGATTTGGCATTCCACGAACATCTACCCTTTCCCATAAAGGTCAATCCTAAGAGAGCCAAGGCCAAGTTCAGCAATGGCTTACTCCGAATGGAAGTGCCATTGAAAGAGAAACGTAGTCCTCCAATAAAACTTGGAATAGAGTGAAAAGATTCCTCATCAAATTCCTTACTTCCCCCCTTTTTATGAGTACAAATTCGTGACTCCAAGGCTAGACATTTTGAAAACGTTAATGCCAACGACTAAAGCTTACAGCTGTGAGCTTTCTGAGAAAAATATTGTTTTCAACTTTCTACTATTATTAGGTTCCAAATTATGGTTAGGCTGTTGAACATTGCTCGTGCGCACTCGTTTAGTGTTTACTGGCCTTCCTCGGGATTGAAACGTTTTTTGAAAACCTGATGAATTTCTTCAGGCTTTTCCAGTATAAACACATCCTCCATGCCAGCTAGCTTTTTGACATGCTCCACATCTTCCTTTCTTATCCTCAATTTCATGTCTCGTCCATTGGGGAGTTTAGTTACTATCATTCCTTCTTCGTAGTCAGAGGGCATGATGTAGAAAGGAACAAAGGCTTTTAGACCCATAATCGCCGCGTTACAAAGTAAACTGTCTGCTATCCCCATCGAAATTTTCGCAACGGTGTTTGATGTCGCCGGAGCAATCAACAAAAACTCAAACTTTCCTAATTGTAATTGACCAGCCAGAAACGGTGAATTCGGATTAATTTCAACCCAAACCCTGTCAAAATTCTCCTTTAAATCGTCAGCCAGCCTGTAATACTTCACAACTTGGTCTCCGGCCTTGGACAGATAAACTATTATGTCAACCTCGTTCTGATACTGCTTTTTTATTTGCTTCATAATCTCAACTGTTTCGACTAATCTATCTCCGCTACCTGTAATTCCCCAAGCGACTTTCCTCTTCTTTTCCTTCTTCTCTTCTTTTTTCTCTATCACAACCTCCATAACCATGCTTCCACACCTCAATTTTGTTTCCTAACCTCAAACTTCTTCGAAAACTCGGCAAACTTCTTAGCAGTTTTCCTCAAACTTCTAAATCCCTCTTCATCCTTTTTTACGCCCTCCAGAGTGTCTTTTGACCAAAAGGTCGCCCCCAAGTTTGCTCCGAAAGAGCCGCCGCTGACTGGTACGATTCCGTTTAGGATGTAAAATGTTATTATTTGCTGTATCGCCAGTTCCTGTCCGCCGATTCTGTCTCCTCCAACTGCTATAGCCATGCCCACTTTATGCCTGAAAAAGTCACGATCTGCCGCGCCTAAGGCCCTACATCTGTCCATAACAGCCTTTGTTTGTGCACTAACTCCACCGTTGTAAACCGGTGTGGCAATTATAATTCCCTTGGCATCCTTAAGCAAAGGATAAAGCTCATACATGTCATCCTTAACTGCACACTCTTTGTTTTTCAAACAGTAGTCGCAATGCCGACAAAAGCTAATGTTTTTGCCTCTAACGGTGAAAAACTTTGTTTCGAAACCCATCTTTTCCAACATGTTCAAAGCTTCTCTCAAAACGTATTCAGTTGCCTGTTTTCTTGGACTCCCACATATGCCAACTATCATATTGCTTCATCAAAATTCTATACCTAACAGAATCAATAAAGGTTGCTGAGGCGTGCGCATTTTGGCAGATTGTAAAGTCTAGAGGAATAGAATTCTTTTGAGAATGATTTTCTTCATTTCTGTGTTTTTTGTTTCTTGTGAAATCTCTTTGCTTCTTCTTCCAATTTGCCGAGTCTCGTGTAGTAATCTGGAAATTCATTCAAGTGTGCTAGAGCAATCTTGCCAGTCGTTATCGGATCATCATTAGTTACATTAGTGTCAGTATCCATCTTGCCGTGTTCGAGCTCTACATCCAGCCCCATTCTAAACTGTTCAACGTCAAACCTGCTCCAGTCTATATGGAGTGCTTCACCTATTTTCTTTGCTTCCTCAGTTGAAAAATGTTTCTTGCTCATATTTTCTACTGAGTTGGTAGATGATAAAAATCTATCGCGCGCGCATTGACCCGCTTTCTATTCTTTCTTTCTTCCCCCCACAACAAATTCAGGAAACTCTTTGATCTTCTCTGCCATCTCCTTCAGGCGCTTATCTACTCTGTAGTTCACTGTTCCCTCCTCAAATGTTCCGTCAGGCCGTCTTGCGCCTGCCTTGACTCCAGCAAGGATCTCGATCCCTTCGTCGATGGTCTTCACGGGGTATATATGAAACTTCCCCGCTTTGACGGCATCAACCACTTCCTCCTTCAACATAAGGTTTTCCACGTTGCTCTCAGGGATCAGAACTCCTTGTATTCCCGTGAGGCCTTTAGTCTTGCAGACTTCAAAGAAGCCTTCAATCTTCTCATTCACTCCACCAATAGCTTGGACTTCCCCCTTCTGGTTCACTGAGCCCGTGACCGCGATGTTTTGCTTGATCGGGATTCCCGAAAGAGCGGAAAGAATACCGTATAATTCTGTGCTGGAAGCACTGTCTCCTTCCACCATTCCGTAGCTTTGTTCAAAGACTAGGCGAGCTGAAAGGCTTAGGGGCTTGTCTTGAGCATACTTCTCAGCTAGATAGCCGCTTAAGATCAACACCCCCTTAGTGTGGATGGGGCCTGCCAGTTTCGCTTCTCGTTGAATATCGATGATTCCTTCCCGTCCCAGCCCTATGCTGGCGGTGACACGGGAAGGTGCGCCAAAGGAAAAGTCTCCCAAGCTCATGACAGTCAGGCCGTTCACCTGTCCAACAATCTCTCCATCAGTATCGATCAGAAGAATGTTCCGTTCCATCATTTCTTGGATCTTTTTTTGAATGAGGTTAGAGCGATAAATCTTCTCCTCGATGGCCTTTTTGACGTGGTCCGCCGTCACATACTCCGAGTTCTCTTGCAAAGCGTAGAAGTTGGCTTCCCGAACGATGTCAGCTATGTCGGCGAATCTCGTGGATAGTTTTTCTTGATCTTCAGCTAGTCTGGAGGCATACTCGATTGTTTTGGCTACGGCTGAGGCCTCTAAATGTCTTAAGTTCTCCTTTCCGCAGAAGGTGCAGATGAAGGCTGCATATTTCTGCATGTTCTCTTGTGTTCGATCCATAGTCGTGTCAAAGTCGGCTTTGACCTTGAAGAGTTCTTTGAAGTCTTTGTCCATAGAATAGAGCATTTGATATAAAAGCGGGTTTCCGATTAGGACCACCTTGATGCTTAATGGAATCGGCTCTGGCCTCAAGCCCTTTGTGGTGATGAAACCTAAGCGTTCACCAGCTTCTTCAACTGCAACCTGTTTATTCTTCAGAGCTCTCTTCAAGCCGTCCCAAGAGAATATATTTTGAAGCAGCTCCTCTACAGGGAGCACCAAATACCCGCCGTTAGCCTTGTGAAGGGAACCCGGACGGATCATGGTGAAATCAGTTGTTAGGACTCCGAACTGTGCTTCTTTCTCTATTCTTCCAAAGATGTTTTGGTATGTAGGGTTGAGCTCTACAACTACGGGAGCACCTTTTAGATCAGAGTTGTCTACTATTACGTTTACCTCATATTTTTTTAAGGGAAGCTCCTTCATCCAAGGAATTGGAAACGGAACTGGAGGAGCTTTAGCAGCTTCAGGCTTTAAGAATTGGGCGAGGTTTTCTAAGATATCATTCTGCACTTCATCTAAGTAGGTGGTAACATCGTGAAACTCCTTGTATTTCTCTTTCAGATCAGCAAACAAATGACCAATCGCATACAATGCAACCTCACGATTCAAGTTCTCAATCTCATCTTTAGCCTTCCCCTCTAAGGCCCTAAATTGCCTGATGACGCTACTTAAATCCGCATCTAGTTTTTCTCTTCTCTTCAGAATTTCATCTCTAATTAGTGGGCTAAGGGCATTGAACTCGCGTTCGTTTAGAGGCTTTCCCTTTACCACCGGGATGACCAGCAGCCCGGTAGGGCCCGTCTGAATGGCGAATCCCTCTTCTTGGGCCCTCTTGCTTAGTTGAGAAAAAAGTTCATTTCTTTCCTCTCCGATAGCTTTGATGATTGATTCCCGTTTCGTTGCGTACTCTTCACTTTCGAACGCTTTAGGAAGTGCTCTTTGCGCCTCATTAATTAGATTTGACAAGTCAGTTTGAAAGTCTTTTACTTTGCCAGGGGGCAGCCTTATTGCTTTGGGTTCATAAGAGTTTTTGAAGTTGTTTACGTAGCACCAGTCTGAAGGCACTTGCTTCTTTTTAGCTATCTCTTCTAAGAAGTCTTTCACGGCGGTTGTCCTACCCGTTCCCGGATAGCCAGCCACATAGATATTGAATCCAAGCTGTTCAATGCCCAAGCCGAATCTAAGCGCTTTTACCGCCCTCTCTTGACCAATAATTTCTTCGAGCGGCGAAAGTTCTTCGGTGGTTGCACAACGCATTAGCTTAGGATCGCATTCCTTTCTAAGGTTATGAGGCGGCAACTCATTTGTCACGTGTACTCACCTTTAACATAAAACGCTCTAATAATTGTAAATATGTCCTTCTTTAATTTTAAAAGCTTTCATGAAAGATACATTGCTGAATGACTGATTATGCGTCCACGTACAAAAACTGAGGGGTTACAAAGATGGGGAATAATGACCGAATGAGCCTTTTTGAAGGCATCATCATTGGAATTTATGGTAATTGGTTAATTTCACTCATTGACAAAATATCATTTACTACACCTTTAGTCATTGCAGGTTATTCGTTGTCATGGTTTCAACCGTTTCTCATTATTTTATCCATAGCTTGTTTGATTTCACTTATAGCCATAGGAATATTTGGAGGTAAACTAGAAACACGTTGGGAAGTTTTAATATTAGGCTTAGGACATTTTGCTCCGATTTGCGTTTCTTTATATACTGAAGGCCTTATTCTAAAAGACATTTTCTTCCTTGGCATTGGAGGCATTCTTTTCTTCATGATATATGTTTCCGAATTATGGAGAACTAGACAATTGGAAAGGACCAAAGTTGGAAGATAACCAGCAATTTACTGCTCGCGCTCAACTTTTCCAGGTTTGTTTCTTGCCGGTGATCTTTCTGTAGCCCCTTTTTACGTGGCGTAATAAATGAGCTAAAAACCTCTGTTCCTGTCTGTATGCTCTTTTCAAGATAGAATCTCTAGAAAGTAATGCTTTTTTGAGCTCTGTCATTTCCTTCTTTGGAGAATATTTGACATAAATTGGTATTCCAACGAAAAGCAGAATTATCCCTGTTGCAATTTGAGTGATTGTACACTGTGAGATTAGGTAAAGAGAGAAGATTACTCCTAGGCTTGGAATGAGTAATCCTCCCTTGAGGTGGAATTTAGGTTTTAGACCTTTTTTCTGCAGTGAAAAAATTGATGCACTAGTTGCTACGTATGCAATCGCCATAAATAAAACAGATGTAGCTATCAACATAGTTAGATTGCCTACAATTGCAGCTATTAGTGCTGTAATCGCTTGGATTGTGATTGCTAAATAAGGTGTCTTAAATTTTTGATGAACTCTGGCGAAGATACGAGGAAACAGACCATCAACAGCTAGCGCATATCCGAGTCTTGATGAACCTATCATTCCTGACTCGTCAGAACCAGCTACAGAGATCAGGGCTCCGACACCAACGATTGCCCCACCGACAAGGGCAAACATTGAATTTGTCCCCAGTACTTCGGTAGTTGCGGATGCTAATGGTGCAGTGTCAGAAGCCAATTGCGTCCATGACCTCACTCCAAAAAGGACGATGTTTGTTATCAAATAGAAGATAGTTACAATTGAAATTCCAAGCACTATGGCTCTTGGAATAGTGCCTCCTGGATCCTTTATTTCGTCAGCTGGGATAGTTGATATTTCAAAGCCTGCATACGCCCAAAATATCAAGATAAGTGCTACTCCAAAATTTGAGAATCCATATGGAGAGAATGGCGAAAAATTCGACGCAGCCATAGAGGGATGTAAAAAGATGTAGAGTAAACCGAATCCTGAAAAGAAAATTAGTGGTGCAAGTTTGGCTATGGTGAGGATGTCATTCGCTTTTCCCGCTGCTCTCACTCCAATAATGTTTATAGTTGCAAGGAAGGCTACAAAAAGCAGTTTGACAAAGAGTTGAATGTACCATTCGAGATTTGGCATGAAGAACATCAAATACCGTGTGAAAGCTACTGGAAAAACAGCTAGCGACACCCATTCAGCAAGCCAGAGAGACCACCCTACGATAAAGCCTGCAAAGGGTCCCCACGCCTCTTTAGCATACGCATAAGGTCCGCCAACCCTCGGGAGAAGAGCAGCACACTGAGCAAAACATAACGCAATAACAATGGCTATAATCCCAGCTACAACCCATACCAGAAGTGAAAATGGACCAAGATATCCTGCCCCAAATGATGAGGCTACATAGATGTCGGCCCCTATTATTGCCCCAACTACTAGATTTGTCACATCAAAAAGCTTGAGTTCTGACTGAAGTTTAGGTTCAGACATTTCCATCTCTCAAAGAACATCAAACATTTAGCACATAGATGCGTGAATTAAAAAAATTTGCCAGCGCAAGTAGAACGATGTCTATTCAAAAGTGACCCCCTAGGAATCTGATATTTAACAGTTCACTTCTTAGTTTTCGGCTTCACTTCTTTCATTGGAACTTCACAACATATTAACTCGCATGCACCACATCCACAGGGTTCGTCAACTATCACAACGAGCCCACATTCTCCGCACTCATATTTTGCACCCTTCTTCTTTGCCATATTCTCACCTCCACAAGTTGACAAATAATGACAAGCAAGCTTGTTTAGGTATTAATATTTAAGATTATGTTACTGTTATGCCACAGTCACATATACTTAAGAGTTACAATCTATATCAAAATGCACTTGCATTTGGGAGGATTTCAATGACTAGAGTCATAGAAGTGGAAAATCTTACAAAAATATATAAAGGGAATATCAAGGCGGTCGATGACATATCGTTTGATGTGAATGAGGGAGCACTCTTCGGTTTTCTAGGCCCGAACGGTGCTGGGAAGACAACCACAATAAAGTTGCTTACGACCCTCGCCTCGATCACCAGCGGCAAGGCCACAGTTCTTGGGCATGATGTCAGTAAGCAACCTAACATGGTAAGGAAGTCGATCGGAATTGTTCCCCAAGATCTCACGATTGATAACGAGCTGAAGGGTAATGAAAACATAATGCTGGCGGCTAAATTATACCACGTTCCGAATCACGTAGCCAAAAAGCGGGTGGAAGATTTACTAGAGTTAGTTGGGCTCACTGACGCAGCGAATAGGCTTGTTTCAACCTATTCGGGGGGAATGAGAAAACGGCTTGAGTTGATAGTTGGACTTGTACACGAGCCTAAAGTACTCTTCATGGACGAGCCAACTCTCGGACTTGACGTAAACACCAGGAAAATCATCTGGGATTACATCAGGGAATTGAACAAAGAGAAGAGGGTAACAATATTCATGACAACACACTATCTTGAGGAAGCAGACGCCCTCTGCGACGTAGCCGCCATCATCGACCGTGGAAAGATAAGGGCACAGGGTTCACCACAGGAGCTAAAGGAGATTATAGGGGGAGAGGTAATCACGATAGAATTGACTAAAGAAAGGGACTTGCAGGACTTTTTCAGCTCGATAAAAGGCGTGAAGGAAGTAAAGAAACTTGGTTCGACCTATGGGATAAAGCTGGGAATGGCTGAAGACGCCATACCTGCAATAATCGACGGTATATATGCTAGGGGTGTCAAAATCAAAGCTCTATCCTGCTCGAAGCCGAGTCTCGATCAGGTTTTCCTGGAGGTAACTGGTAAGGAATTCAGAGAGGAAGAATCTGCTGAAGCTGCTTCGAGGAGACAGGATATCATTGCGAGGAGGGGTTAGAATTGTTGACGGAGACCTTGGCACTAACTGTCAGAGAGCTTAAAAAGTGGATAAGGACACCGGCATCCGTATTCATTGCTCTCTTTCAACCATTAGTTTGGATCGCTCTATTCGGAAGTGCTTTCAACCCAACAAACTTGATCCCCTCATCGATAGCTACACCTGAGGTGATGGCGCAGATTCGGCAGTCTATTCTGGGCCAGACATTCGGTAACGCGCCAAACTACATAACATATCTAACAGGAGGAATACTTTCTTTGCTATTGCTCTTCACTTCAGCTTTCAGCGGCGGCTCTTTAGTTCTTGATCGCCGATTTGGGTACCTGAACAAGTTGCTGGCCTCCCCAATATCCAGAGCATCCATTTTCCTCTCAAGAGTCTTCGCAACAGTAGTCAAAGGAATGATTCCATCATTAATTGTGTTCTTTGCAGCGCTATCTATCCCGGATGGTCTAAAGCTTAATCCAAGTTTTACTCTATTGGACGGTTTGTTGATTTTCCTCACGCTGTTCCTATTATCGCTCGGTTTTTCAAGTCTTTTTACAGCAATCGCGATGAGGATGACAAAATGGGAAAGTCTCGTGGCTGTCGTTAATCTACTCAATCTTCCATTACTATTCTCGAGCAGCGCTCTGCTGCCTGTAACATCGATGCCAGATTGGTTACAAGCAATAGCTAAGATAAACCCGATCTCCAAAGCAGCAGATGCGACAAGGACTCTAATAGTGCAGGGTAGCGTTGATCTATCTATAATCATGTTGAATCTGACTTACCTGATTGCCTTTGCAGCAATCCTTACTATCGCTGGTGGAATCGCATCGATAATTGCCCTTAGAACAGAATAGCCTAGTCGCGCGCGGTTCAATGATGGTTAGAAGATGCGCGTTGGGGAAAAAATTGTGAGCGACCGTGTGAAAAAAGCTAGTCGAGATGGACTACAAACTGTTAAAGAAAACGTACAAACTTTCTTGAACAATAGCTAGGTTTCTAGTGTTCGCTAACTGCTTTTGGGTAGCCTTCGTCCTCTAGTTGGATAGTGGTGTGGTCGATTCCAAACTCTTCTTTTAACACGTTGATCAAAGTCGTGATCAGCTTCTTTCTGTTTGCCCCTTCTTCCACCACCACGTGACCGCTCATGCAACACATCTTAGTTGGAGTGATACACCACACATGAAGATCATGAACGTCTTTTACACCTTTCACTTCAACTATTCTGCGCTCTAGCGCACTCGCGTCGATGTGGGAAGGGACGCCTTCGAGGAGAACGTTCAGGGAGTCTCGGACGAGTTTCCCGGAACTGTAGAAGAT
>JAOUPL010000153.1 GCA_029879825.1 Candidatus Bathyarchaeota archaeon | reverse complement strand
TCTTCAGCACTTGCCCACAATTTGCCAGCGTTGTAAAGAGACTTGCAAATGAAAAAGGACACGATTTCACTGTTTCTGCCCACTACGCCGCCAAAAAAGGAGTCGAAAACGTCGCAAACTTCTTAGGGGGATGCGGAATCGGAAGGCTCTATGTGGGTTTGGAACCTAACGGAGACATAAAACCCTGCGTTTTCTTCCCAACCAATGAAGACACGATACTAGGGAATGTTTTGGAGGACGATTTTGAATACATCTGGGATAACAGCAAGCTTCTGTGGAGTTTAAGAACAAGAGAAAAGCTGGAAAGCTACGAAGTAAACGGGCAAACAATCGGATGCGGAAAATGCGAAGACAAGTATATCTGCGGAGGCTGCAGAGCCAGAGCCTACAGTTACTTCAACGGGAACCTAAACGCGCCAGACATTGGTTGCATTGATAACGAAGAACTGTGGAAGAAAGTCACAAGAATCGCCTCTCTAACCTGATTCTTAATACTCATGAGTCTTAGCTTAGATTTTGAAGATGTTTTTCACATTGAGAAATTACTTTGTCAACTTCTTCAATTCGGTAATTTGCGTCGATATCGGCAAGTAAACCCTTCTTTCTGAAGTAATCAATCACGGGTTTCGTTTTCTCACGATACACTCGTAGCCTATTTTTGATGGCTTGAGGCTTCTCATCTGAGCGTTTATAAAGTCTGCCACCACAGCGGTCGCATATTCCCTCAACTTTGGGGGGAATGTTTTCTACGTGGTATATGGCGCCACATTCTCTGCAGGTTCTTCTTCCACTAAGTCTAGACATGAGGACCCGGTCAGATGCGACAAAATTCAAGGCCTTGTCTATTTTCTTGAATTTTTCCATGGCTTCTGCTTGGATGATTGTCCTTGGGAAACCGTCGAGGAAAAATCCGTTTTGGCAGTCATCCTCTTGCAGTCTCTCCTTTACTAGGTCAATGGCCATTTCGTCGGGAACCAGGTCTCCATGGGAAACGTATTTTTTTATTTTCTTGCCTAGTTTTGTCTCATCCTTTATGGCTTGGCGAAAAAGGTCTCCAACAGGGATTCTTGGAACGTTATATTTGTCTGAAAGGATTTCGGCGTAGGTTCCTTTGCCTGCTCCGGGAGGTCCCAGCATGACGATGTTCAATGTTCGTCACTTTAGCCTCTTTATGTCGTTTTCTACCTCATAAAAAGGCGGCCTCGCTCAAGCTCTTCCCTTTTCTTCCTTTCCGAAATATTTTGTCCAGCGAATCTTGCGGGCATCACGTTTTAGTCCAATGGAACTTTTTCTGCATTTGCTTGAACAGAACCACAGAATTGTTCCGTCGTTTTTTACATACATCATGCCGGTGCCTGGTTGGAACTCGTGTCCGCAAAAGGAGCAGGGTCTGAGTCTTGGCACTGGCAATCCACTCTTATCGTCTGAGTTTCCTGGCTTCCCTTTCGGTTTCCCTCAGCACGAGAATATCTTCGGTTCGCACAGGGCCTTTCACATTTCTTGTTATTATGCGGCCTTTGTCTCTCCCTTCGAGCACTCGAACTCTGACTTGGACGATCTCTCCGGTAAGTCCTGTTCGACCGATCACTTGAATTACTTCGGCGGGAACTAGCTCCTCTTTCGCCTCTTTTGCCTCTTTCTCGCTCATTCACTAGGGCCCTTCTTTTTCAGTTCCTCAATTCGCCTGGATATTTCCTTTATTAAAGCTACCGCGTCGCCAACCTCAGTTATGCATACTGAAGCTGCGGGAACATCTATTCCAGCTGAGGTTCCAAGTTTTCTTTTGTTTGGTACAAATATGTAGGGAATTTTGTGTTCCTCGCAGAGGATGGGGAGATGAGCCACGACTTCAGGTGGGTCCACATCTTCAGCTATGACGACGAGTTTTGCCAGTCCTCGCTCCACAGCCTTTGTCGTTTCGTTTGTGCCTTTTCTGACAGAGCCAGTATTGTTGGCTATTTGCAGGGCTTCATAGGCTGCATCTGCCACCTCTTTGGGAATCTCGAATTTTACGTAAAACGGCCTTGACATACGCCTCACCCTTTTAAGTGCTGAGTCTTATCAACGAAAGGGTTTATGAATGTTTCGACCTGAACAACATCGGTCAGAAACGTACCCCCCAAACTCCTCCTTTTTTCTTGATACTTGTTTAGA
>JAOUPL010000062.1 GCA_029879825.1 Candidatus Bathyarchaeota archaeon | reverse complement strand
GCAGAGCCGGCATTATTTTCATTCAAGTCTCAATTTCAGTTCTATTTGATCAGGCTCAGTGAATCCTGCTTTTCTGTAGATATTCATTCCATCTTCAGAAGCGTGAAGATGTAAATATGTCAGTCCCAGTGACTTAGCTTCTTTAATCAATTCGTTTAGTAATCGTGTGCAAATGCCTTTCCTTCTTGCTTCAGGAATTGTATACGAATTGAGAATATACCCGAGTTTTCCAGATTCAAGCCCTCCATACCTTGCTGGCATTTGCCACACAACCATCCCACTTGTACCAATTATTTTTCCATTGTATTCTGCTAGCCAAGCAATGAAATAATTGGAAGGAATTGCTTCAGAGAAATACTCTTGTAACGCTTTTCTTAGAATTTCACTCGCATAATCTTGTGGATGATTGTAAAGCTCGTTCAAGAATCGAACTCTATAATCAATTAAAATTTCAATATCATCGATATTAGCCCGACGGTATTTTATTCTATCATTTTCAATTTCCATTATTTGCCCTCCTTTGGCTGATTGGCGATTTCGTCTAAGACGTAGTTAGACGAAACTTCATATAAACTGTGCATGAGGGGTTATCTTGTTTTCATTTTCGTTTTCTGGATAGCATTGAATTTTCGCGATTGCAAACTTACGCAGGCGCATTTACGTAAAGCGGGTCCTTCGTTTGATGGTGGAGCTTGGTCGCTTTTCAGTGTGCATCAAGCCCGTTCTAATTGGGCTCCCTCTCTTTATCGTCGGTATTACTATTAGTTACCGTTGATGGTCTTCTAACTAATATAGGCTGGTGATAATGCTGATATATCCTTATGCGCGTTAAGGTTAAATTATCAGAAGTATATCAAGTGTATCCATGAACCTCAAAACCGTGCTAGGCGCAATTGCTATTGCAGTTCTTTTCTTCTTCGGTATCATATTTGCTCTAGCCTCGACCTATGCACCCACAAGACTGATCGTCGCTGCTCTGTTGTTTGTTGTCAGCTTCGGAATTGCTTACTATATAACTCGAAAGCCAAAGACGATAATCCAGAGGTTGGAACTGTCAGGGCAGATGAAAGCCGTTGCGCTCAAGTGTCCCAACTGCTCAGCTTCTGTAAACGCAAACAAGATCAAAATTGTGTCCGGCGTGCCGTACGCAACATGCCCTTACTGTGGACAAACTTTTGAGATAACCGAGGAACCAAAATGGTGAAGAACCGTTCTTTGCTGGTCACATTATCTGTCGTATTCATCTTAATGATGTTTATAGGCACTGCAACAGCGCAGAGAGAGTATCATCTGGAACACGAATGGGCAAAAATATGGATAAACCAAAACGGTAGCATAGACTTACTCTACGACATCAGCATAAAACTCGATTCTGGTCCCAGCATAAACTATGTATACATTGGTCAACCAAAACGCGACTTCACAAAAGGAATAGCCATGGACCAATACGGTCACACGCTTGTAGCTTCTGATGCGAGTTCTGGAAGCGATTACAAGGTGCAAGTCAACCTTTACGAGCCCCTAACGGCTGGGCAAACTGTGAGATTCAACCTCACCACAAACGTTGCCCGCATGATATACGAAGATACGACTGAAAACGTTGGCATGAAATTCAAACCGACTTGGTGGGAAGAAGCAAGCGTCCTCGACCTTCAAGTGCAGATTGTTTTGCCTCCCGGGGTCACCGCAGATAACGTAACAACAACAAAAGAACTTTGGAACGGCACATTTCCTGAAGATGATCGATTATCAATTTTCTGGCAAAGAGGAAATCTTTCGCCGAATCAGAAATACACTTTTGGAGTTTCTTTTCCTAAGGAGTATGTGCAGAGTTACGTGAGACGGCCGACTGGTGTAGTCGCTTTTTTGCAACAATATGGGCCTGCCCTCTTGATATTTGTAGTCTCAATCGGTGTGATAGGCGCCGTTGTCTTTGTGGCTCGCAAGAGACCATATCTGTTGCCTAAAATAAGCATGGAAACCCTCGGAATAAGGCACGGTTTGACAGCCGTAGAAGCTTCATATCTTCTCGATGTAAAGCCGACAGAAATAGTCACGGAGATCCTCTACAGTCTCTTGCAGAAGAGGGCCATATGGGTTGAGTCAACAACTCCCTCGCTCAAACTGGAAATCATGCAACCATTTCGGAACAAGACTGGGACGCCCGAAACCCCTCTCCGATACTATGAAATCGACTTTCTCAACGCAATAAAAGAAGACGGGATCCTCGACGAAGAGAAACTGGCGCAAACAGTAGTGTTTCTCAGAGACACTATCGAAGAAAAACTGCGTGGATACTGCAGGCGCGACACAATCGACTACTACAGAAAAATCGTGGCGAAAGCTTGGGAACAAGTGGAACAGGCAGGGACACCAGAGTTAGCCTCGAAAGCTTACGACGAACAACTTTTGTGGCTGTTTCTCGACCCAAACCATCAATCGCGCACCCAAACGGCATTCCGTGACAAAGCCTTCGAACCAAGCCCATTCTGGCTATGGTACTGGTATAGCTATCGATACTATCATCCCAAACCTACATACAAACCAAACATAACAACACCATCCAAAGCAGCAAAACCGCCCACGATTCCTGGCGCAGATTTCGCGAACAACATTGCAACGGCTGTGGAAAACACCTCAAACAAAATTGTTACCAACCTCGAAAAATTCGCCAACGCAATCGTCCCTATGCCGACTGCTGCAAAGGCTTCCGCAAAACCGGCTCATCATAGGTCAAGTTGTGTGTGTGCTTGTGCGGCCTGCGCGTGCGTATGTGCTTGCGTATCGTGCGCTTGCGCCTGTGCTGGTGGAGGGGTGGGCTGAAGGGGGCAGTTTGGGATTATGAGCTTTGTACGTAAGGTGTTTCGTGCGTCTAAGATTCCTCAAGGCCGGTACACTTATCGGGGAAGAGGCGATTTCACGGGTTTGGCTCTTCAGCTTCGTGTGGAGCCAGATGGTCGGGGACTGTTAGTCATTAATGCCAACACTGTTCTGTATCTGAACGAGACAGCTACGGCACATGCTTTCTTTTTCATGCAAGGAATGACGACGGATGAAGCTATTAAAAAAATCAGGCGCATGTATCGGGTGAACAAGAAAACGGCGAGGGATGACTATGAGAGGCTAATTTACACCGTGAGCACGTTGGCGCAGACTGAGGAAGTCTGTCCAGTGTCTTTTCTCGACGTAGAGCGAGTGGAACCTTTCACCCAAGAGTTTTCAGCTCCCTTACGTGTGGATTTGGCGCTTACTTTTAGGTGCCAGAACAATTGTGTTCACTGCTACGCTGGTGGACCCCATGAGACTTCTGAGCTTACCACGGAACAATGGAAAGAAGTCATTGACCGCCTTCACCAAATCGGTGTATTCATATTGACCTTCACAGGAGGCGAACCAACCTTGCGTGAAGACTTGCCGGAACTGTTGCTTTACGGGCAAAACAAGGGCATAGTCACCGGGCTTATCACCAATGGCAGAAAACTGAGAGACAAAACGTATGTTGAAACCCTTGAGAAAACTGGACTAGACTTCATTCAGGTGACTCTTGAATCACACAAGCCCAAAATTCATGACCTGATTACAGCGACCAAGGGAAGTTGGAAAGAAACCGTCGCTGGAATCAAAAATATAATTCCAACACAGATCTACGCGACCACAAACACCACCCTTAGCAAATACAACGCATCGGACTTCTTGGAAACAATAGACTTCCTAAAAGAACTCGGAGTTGCCGCTTTTGGATGCAACAGCCTGATCTACTCGGGAAAGGCCAACGCGATGAGCGAAGAATTCGTCTTACCACTCGAGACGCTGAGAGAGCTTTTACCCAAGATCCATGACAAAGCGAATCAGCTGGGATTGAAGTTTCTATGGTATACTCCAACTCAATATTGCCGCCTTGACCCAGTTCAACTAGGCTTGGGCGTCAAATCGTGCACAGCGGCGATGATCAACATGTGCATTGGGCCAAATGGCGACGTTTATCCATGTCAGAGCTACTTTGAGAGCCTCGGTAACATCCTTAAAGATGATTGGCAAAAAATCTGGAACCACCCGTTTGCGGTGCGAATAAGAAAGAGAGAATACACGGAGCTAAAATGCAAGGACTGTCCACAACTGCAAATCTGCGGAGGAGGATGCCCACTGGAACTCCAGAAAAAGAACTTCATTTGCGCCGAAACTCAGTAGACCTATACATGTTTACACGTGCTTTTGGAAATCATATAAAGTATAGAAAAAATAGGCATTCGCGGGAGATTCTTCACTAGCATGTGAAAAGGCAAAATACTAAAGTTTTGGAACAACGCTCAAGTATAGTTCCATAAAGTTGAAGCGGAAAAAGCAAAGACAAGGAGTATACTTGAAACAAATGGAACATAAGAAACTTGAAGCAATAACCGATCGCATATTTCTAGTTCAAGGAAAAAATAAAGGAAGGTTTCCTTATTCCCATTCTATTCTTATTTTAGATGAAGATATCGTGTTGGTGGATACAGGTTGCGGCGTAGATTCCCTCAAAAGACTTAGGAAAGAATACGATGTAAGCTATGTTATTAACTCTCACACTCATCCCGATCATTCTGCAGGAAACTGGGTGCTTACGGGTGTGCCTATCTATGTACCGGAAGAAGGATTTGAAACAAGCGGGGATTTAATAGCTCTTTCTAGAAGATTCGTAAACAAAGAGCTTGTTCAAGAATGGCAAAAATTTGTTAAAGAGACAATGAATTTTAAGAATTGCAGACCAACCAACAGTTACAACAGTAGAACAACGTTTAAATTCGGTAAAATAACTTTCGAATCCATCCACACGTCAGGACACACTAAGGATCACTATTGCTTTTGCGAGCCAAGAGAAAGAATTCTCTTTTCATTTGACTACGATTTGACATCTTTTCCTTGGTATGGTCACAGAGAATCAAGTATTCCCGAGTTTAAAGATTCCGTGAAGAAGCTTGAACTTTTGTCACCAAAAATTGTGGTGTCATCTCATAGAGGAGTAATCGCTGAGAATATCGATGCTGAGTTTGACAGGTTTTACAAAATTTTTAGTGAAAGAGATGGAAAAATTCTGGCTCTACTAGAAAACGGAAAAACCATCGATCAACTTGTGGAATACGCTCCGATTTACGGCAAGTTTTCCTATGCTGAATCAATACTCCGCTATTGGGAAAGTGAAATGATTAACAAACACTTGAAAGAGTTGGAAACCGATGGCAAAATAGAAAAGCGCGGAAAAGTCTACATGAGAAAGTCTTTCTGAATCTTGAAATAATTAGCGAAAGAGAACCGTTCGCGGGAAAAGAAATAATACCTTTGCCACCTTGACTTACTGTTGGAAGTTTATCTCATGCCCGCCAACCTTCCAGCAGAGGCCAAACACAAATGGAGAGAAGCTTCTGAGACAAGAAGACCTGAAGAGAAAATCGAGAAACTCCAAGAATTCCTAAGCCTTGTTCCCAAGCATAAGGGTACAGAAAACCTGAGAGCCCAAGTTAAGAGAAAAATTGCCATACTTCGAAAGGAGATCGCTGAGAAGAAACGCAAGAAAGCTGGAGTAGGCGGACCTAAATTCTTCGTCGAAAAGGAAGGAGACGCCCAAATCGTAATTTTAGGACCTACCAACGTTGGACGCAGCAGTCTTCTCTCGCTTTTAACCAACGCCAAAGTGGAAATTTCCAACTATCTATATACCACCAAGGAGCCCACGCCCGGCATGTTCCAGCACCAAGACCTACAGTTGCAGATAGTAGAGGCGCCGGCTTTAATGGAAGGCTCCGCAGATAGGGGAACTTGGGGGCTCCAAACCTTAACCGCGGCGAGAAACGCTGACGGTCTTCTTCTCATGATCGATTTATCCCAAGATCCTGTTGAACAATTCTCTCTGATTTCGCGGGAATTGGATAAAGCAAGGATTCTCACACGAAAACCCAAAGCCAGAGTTGAGATCGAACGAAAGTACATGGGTGCCGGATTAAAAATCATCATACTAGGCCACCTAGTTGACTGTACTTCAAAAGATGTGGAGCAACTTCTCAAAAGCTATGGAATACGCGATGCCGCTGTCAAGATTCAAGGCGAAGCCACAATAGATGATGTTGAAGACGCCGTCTTCGAGGGGACAGTGTATAGACCCGCCGTCATCATAGCCAACAAGGCAGATATTCCCAACGCTACTGAAAGAATTGAACAACTGAAGGGTCTTGTTGGAGAAGAAATGAAGATTCTTCCAGTGTCTTGCGAAGCCAAATTTGGACTGGATAAGCTTGGTTCCGAAATATTTGAGATGCTGGATATCATTCGGGTTTACACCAAAGAACCCAACGATAGATTTCCATCCGAGAAACCCTTCACCGTCAGAAAGGGATCCACTGTTTTTGATTTGGCGAGGCGGATTCACAGCGACTTCTACAAGCAGTTTTCCTACGCAAAAGTCTGGTCAAAGCGGCTGCGCTTCAGTCCACAAAAAGTTGGAGGAACCTTTACCCTCGAAGATGGCGACACAGTTGAAATCCACATGAAATGAACGCCACGCCCTGGGCGCGCATGCCCGATTACGCACGATTTTCATTTGGTTTCTGTTTTTCTTGGATTTCAACCCTAGAGGTGGGAACAAATATTTCTAAGTGGTCGGGATAAACAGTATAAACCATCTTGCTTTTGGTCCAGACTGCTTCGAAGAAGGGAAAGTCCTTAGTTTTTGTTTTCTTGCGTTTTTCCCTTCTCTTTCCAAGATAGGAAACGATTGCCAGAAACAGAAAGAACTCTCCGAAGATAAGCA
>JAOUPL010000053.1 GCA_029879825.1 Candidatus Bathyarchaeota archaeon | reverse complement strand
GAACGTCTTTTACACCTTTCACTTCAACTATTCTGCGCTCTAGCGCACTCGCGTCGATGTGGGAAGGGACGCCTTCGAGGAGAACGTTCAGGGAGTCTCGGACGAGTTTCCCGGAACTGTAGAAGATTAATACGCCTATCATCATGCTGATCAAAGGATCTGCCAAATACCATTTGGTGAAAAGCATTATTAGCCCCGCGGAAATCGCCCCTACTGATCCCAAGGTGTCGGCGACGACGTGTAGAAACGCGCCTTTAACGTTTAGACTCGCATCTTTTGACCTTGAAAGGGTAACTGCAGCCAGTCCGTTGGCCATCAGACCCAAAACAGCAATAATCAGCATGTTTAGACTCTCTACCGAAGCTGGTTCTTGAATCCGCTGAATAGCTTGGTAGAAGATGAAAACCGCTACCGCCCACAAAAAGATGCCGTTCAAAAAAGCCGCCAGAATCTCCGCACGATAGTAGCCGTAGGTTTTGTTCACCGTGATAGGTCGGAGGGCAAGCCACGCGGCTATGAGGGCGAAGACTAGGGCAACGATATGGTTTAGCATGTGCCAAGCGTCTGTTAGGAGGGCCAAGCTGTTTGTTAGGAGTCCTCCGACTAGCTCAACGATGAAGAAGGATATGGTGATGCCTAGGGCTATTCCAAGGTATCTTGTGCCTCTTAGTGGATGGAGGTGTTCGTGCATTAGGACATCGCTCTCATGATATAGGTTCTCTATCCGCCGCTATTAAACTTAAACACCTTAACATTGTGTCCATTAAATTAATTAACGAACAGTTACATTGAGCAAATTATTGACATAAAGTAGGAGAAGACTATTTGTTTGATCTACTTTACGCGATCTTGGCCGTCGCGGTAGTCAGCCTCTTGTCATTGGTTGGAGTTTTCGCAATATCTCTAAAAGAGTCTACGCTAGACAGAATCTTGTTTGTTCTTCTCAGCTTTTCAGCAGGGTCCATCTTAGGCGCGGCCTATCTGGATTTACTTCCGGAAGCCATAGAATTCCTTGGAGAAGAACAGCTTTCAGTTACTGTTATTTATGTTACTATAGGTTTCCTCGGGTTTTTCTTCCTTGAACGAAATATCTATTGGTACCACGGACACGTACACGGGAACCAATCCGATGTTGAAGAGAAGATGGTCATCAAGAAGTTTGTTTATCTAAATGTGATCGGAGACGGAGTCCACAATCTCATTGACGGGATGATAATTGCCGCCAGTTTTTTCATAAACATTTCGGTGGGATTAGCCACCACCATCGCCGTAATCTTTCACGAACTGCCCCAAGAAATAGGAGACTTCGGAGTCTTGGTCTATGGTGGCCTTACACGATATAGAGCGCTGTTCGTTAACTTCTTATCTGCATTAACAGCCGTTGTCGGAGTCTTTGTTTCCAACTACCTTTCAATACACACAGAGAACTTCATTGGTTTACTTATCGCTCTAGCTGCAGGCGGTTTCATTTACCTCGCGGCCTCCGAATTGATCCCTGAGATACGAAAGGAAGAAAACGTCGGAAAATCCATGATTCAGTTTATCTTGTTCGTTTTCGGAATAGTTCTCATATGGTCTCTAGGTCTTCTCTTCCCCGCATAGAAGAATTCGTTCCAAGAAGAGATGTTGATTTTCGAAATTATGTGGCCTTCCGTCTTTGGCGGTTCAATTCAATCAAGTTCTAGGCGGTTTTCCGTAAGAATAGAGAAAGTTAATATCACGCAGCGCATGACAGTTATCCTATAGGTTTAGGTGAGCTGACGTATTTTGTTAACAGAAAGGACGTGGGTTCATCCTTTTCTTAATAACCTCATGGACCTCATTCCCGCAGATGTAGAGTCTCTGGTGGACGCAGGGTGTGGTAGAGGTATAATTGGCGCTTTGACGCGTATTTATAGAAACGCTTCAAGAACTGTAGGATTAGATGTCTGGCAGCCCTACATTAACTTTTGTAAACGCTACAAATTATACGACGAATTATATGTTATAGATTTGGGAAAAAATCCTTTACCTTTCGGTAACAAAGAATTCGAAGTGGCAACGTGCGTAGAAACGATTGAACATCTTCCGAGAAACGAGGGTGAAAAGTTATTAGCGGAGCTAGAACGCATCGCTGAAACTGTTATTGTTAGTACACCTTCACACTTTTTCCCAAACGTTGCTTTTGATGAAAATCCGCATGAACGGCATCTCTGCAGATGGACGGTGACAGACTTTCGAAAAAGGAGATATAATGTTGTGGGTGTAGGGGAGTATTCCTTCCCTGTGCGAAACCTGCCTATCCCGGTTCAAAAATTAGGTTCCAGAATTCCACAGCTTTTCCGTTTTCTATTGGCAAGGAAAAATATTCCGAAGAGATAATTAATTAACATGAAAGATTTCATTCTTGCCGAAAAAGCTAGTGCTAGCAGAGCAATAGCACGTGCTCTAGGTAAAGCGCGCGCAGAAAATCGAAACAGCTTGGAAAACAGAATTAGAAAATGAAGTCTAACTTGTTTTGCGTGAATTTGTAGAAAGAAAAGGAAGGTAGTTTAGTATCTCCGGCTATACCTGTACAAGGCCCCGGCGACGATGAGTATGCCAAAGATGATTATTACGAATGGCCACCATTCTATTTCTATTCCAGGCAGCGAGGATATCCCTGCAAGTATTATTATTATGCCAATGACTAGTGCCGCTATCATGCCGCCATGCGGGAGCCCAAAACATTCTTGTTCTGCTCGCCTGCGTTCGCGTCCCCAAGCTGGACGAGCGACTAGACTTGCTCCGCACTTAACACACCCCGCCGCATCTTCCTCATTTTTGGTACCACACTTAGTGCAATAAACTATAGGTCATTCCCACCATTCTCTTCTGGCTACACACTTAACTGGTTATGTTTAGGTTTGTTCAAAAAGTTTTCTGCAAGTTCGCGCGCGCGATCAACAAACCTAATCGCTCAACGCTTTAGACATCATGCGATAGGCTTTGATCATCTTAGCTTTCTTTGCTGGATTCTTTTCTCTATCTATTCGTTGTCTTATCCCACACATCTCATTTTTCAAGTTCCTAATAATGGTCAGTTCCCTTTCCAAATCCATAATTCACCTCCTCAAGATGGGACTCACACACACGCATACTCTTTTGCTGAGTAGAGAGTTCAGGGTTATCAGATTTAACGGATATGAAACTGAAGTCTGTATTAGAAGTAACCATGTTCATTTGAAACTTAGAACATCATGTGAGCGCTCCCTGTTCAACAAGTTTTTTATGGGGCATGCATGCATTTGCGTTCGCGACCATCTGGAGTTTTTCTAATGCAGAGTAGGTCTGGCGCAAAGTCAAGTTCATCTCGTAAGTTCCGTAAAAGGAGTGACACAGATATTATAGCCAACATTTTGAACGAGGCACGTAAGGGTGTAAGGAAGACCCGCATCATGTACAAATGCAATCTGAGTCATAGGCAACTTCAGGTTTATTTGAAACTTCTTTTGGGTATGGGCCTCTTGGCTTTCCACTCAGACCTTCACAAAACTACGACGAAGGGGCTCAAGTTTCTTGACGCCTATCGCACCCTCAAAGCTCTTATAACTTGAGCGCGTGATATTCGTATACTTGCAGAAAAGCCGGTGATCAGGATTTAGCTTGTTCCTTTTTTACTCTGATATATTTCATAGCTGTAGTGGCTGCCATGGCTCCTTCTCCTGCTGCAGTTACAAGTTGCATTCCACCGCATGTACAGTCTCCGGCTGCAAAAACACCTTCAATGTTTGTTCTTTGCCAGCGATCCACCTTTATGCATCCCCTTTCGTCAACGTCTATTCCTACTTTCTTAACTATTTCAGTCGAGGGAACCCAGCCCAACGAGACGAAGACACCGTCTACTTTCTCTCGCAGCTCCCGTTTAGATGTGAATTCAACAATTTTTATCGCCTTTACAACTTTTTCTCCCAAGATAGCGGCAACTTTTCCATTAACTATTTTTATATTGGTCTTCTCCAGAAGCTTTTTCTTTAAGGCTTCCGCGGCTTCAATCTTTCCTTCGTGTGTTATCAGCAATACTTCCTTTGACATGTCGGCCATAGACAGCGAATCCTTTATCGCTTCCTTCGTTAGCCCTACGACTGCGACTCTCAAACCTTTAAAGAACGGTCCGTCGCAGACGCTGCAATAGCTTACTCCTCTTCCGAGAAATTCATTTTCTCCGGCAACTCCAAGCTTTCTCCTTTGAGTTCCAGTTGCAATTATTAATGCGAAAGAACGATAGGTGGCTTTACTTGTAGTAACGGTTTTGAGCGCTCCCTTGACCTCTAAGTCGATTGCCTTTTCAAAGACTTTCACGTCCGCACCGAATTTTGAAATCTGCTTCTCCATCCTCTCTATGAGCTCTTTTCCCACTATCCCTTCAGGGAAACCTGGAAAATTCTCGTACATCGAAGCCTCCGCGGCCCGTCCACCCAGCGTTCCGGCCTCGAAAACGGCAGTCTTTAATCCCAACCTCGCCGTGTGTATTCCTGCTGTTAGACCGGCTGGACCACCGCCAATAATTATCAAATCGTGTGTTCTTTCTCGCCGTTTCACTTTCTTTCCCCCTTTTTTAGTATTGAGGTTGCGAGTGCTATTCAAGCTTCTTATAAAACTACTTGCTAATTGAAAGAGATAATGATTTTCAATTTTCCATAGCGCGCGCGATATCTGCTCTGTATCCTAGTAGATCAAGTCCATCTAACGTTTTTTGACCCATTTTGAGAAGTTCGAGTGAAAGACTTAGGCTACCCTTACGCAGATACGCACGTTTTCTGTCATGCGCGCGCATCCTTTCCGTCTGGCATCCACATATAGACTGTTAGGGTGTCTTTCGGTTTCGGAGCAATCTTTGGCTTAAGTTCCTCCACTTCTTTCTTAACGGTTATAAGGCTGGTGATAGGGTGAACCGCGTGCGCATTATTTGCTGATTCCACGTTTTCCTAGTTTTTCCTTGTCCAGCTTCATCCACCATTCAGGAACCCTCGCATCTTCAACCATGTCCCACTTGTCGAAGGGCTTTATATCTAAGACCGGTGTGCCGTCAAAGGCGTCGAGACCGCGAATAGTCACAACGTTGCCCTCTACTTTCAAGAGCTCAACCACTGTTAGCCCTATGGGATTTGGACGATGTGGTGTCCGGGTTGCAAAGGCTCCTAGCAGGGGCATGTCACTTCTGCCCCTAGGATGAACTTTCATAGTCTCCCTCTCTTCCTTTGAGATTTCATGCATCCAAAATATAACAAACAAATGGGAAAAATCTTCTATGCCTTCCAAAGCCTCTGCTAGATCCTCGCGAAAAACTATCTCCGAAACGTTACCCTTATCCTTAACTTCTTTTCCAATGGCTTTCGTTTTGACGAAACCTATCGATTTCAACTCGATCTTCTCTGCAGCTGACATACTATCACCCAGTTTCTCTAGTCTTCGACAGCCACCTTTATCATTGGAGCCATCTCGTCAGGGTCCACTACAACATCAACAATGGCTGGATTATCCGATTTGAAAGCTTGTTTCAAGGCCTTGTCCAATTCTTCTGGTTTTTCCACCCGATAGCCCTCCCCACCGCAAGACTTCGCAAAGTCTGCAAAGTTTGGGTTCACAAAAACTGTTCCAAATTCTTGGTACCCGTACATCATCTGCTCCTTCTTTATATTCTTCAGTTTGCTGTCGTTGAAAAGCACAACTTTTATGGGAAGCCTATTGTAGACGGCCGTTGTGAAGTCGGCCATGAGCATGCCGAATCCCCCATCTCCCGTGACGCATATCACCTGCCTGTTTGGGAAATCTATCTGGGCTGCGAGGGAAGCTGGGAGAGCGAAGGCCATGCTCGCCATGTTGGCTGACATGAGGGTTTTTTCGCGGTCGCAGGTGTATTTTTTGTAGAACCAGTAGGTGTGGTCTCCCACGTCAACGCAGATGATGGCGTTCTTTTCAGCATGTCTTTTTATGGCTTGAATCACGAAGCCTGGGTAGATAGGAACGGACATGTTTTCGGAGTCTCTCCTGATTTCTTCGAGATGCTCCTCTTTGATTTTCTTGATCCCGTCAAAATGCTTTTTGTCCGGTTTCTTTTCAGACACCTTCATGATCAACTTCTTCAAAGCCGCTTTTGCGTCACCCGTTAAACCGACCTTTATCGGAAAACTTTTTCCAAGCTTCACACCGTCAATGTCTATTTGAACTATCGGTAGGTGCGGTACAAGATTTCTCTGCCTGAACCCTGATCCAGCAACGATGATGAGATCCGCTTTAGTCATGGCCTTAGCAGCGAAAGGGGTGCCTATGGACCCCAAGACGCCTACAGCTAGGTCGTGAGTTTCTGGGATGACGCCCTTCGCCCTGGAGGTGGTCGCGATTGGCGCAGCTATTCTTCCTGCGAGTTCAATGATCTCTTTTCCGCAGTTTCGTATCCCCCACCCTCCCAAAATGATCGGTCTCATACTCTCGTCAATGAGCTTCGCTGCCTTCTCTAAATCCTCATCCGTGGGCGGCAGAATTTGTTTGAAAAGATGCTCCTCTGGTTTCCATATCTCATCCTCCAGCTCTTCTGCAAGAACATCTGTGGGCAGACTTAACAACGCCACTCCACGTTTAAGGTATGCATTTTTGACGGCTAACACTGTCAAGCTGATAGCTTGGGCAGACTTGGCGACCGTTTCGTTGAAAACCGTGAACGGTCCGAATAGTTCAATCTGATCGATCTCTTGGAGGGACTCGCTTCCTAAGAAAACTTGAGGAACCTGTCCTGCCAAAGCTAGGACTGGCGCTCCATCCATGGCAGCATCCATCAACCCCGTGATCAGGTTGGTTGCCCCAGGCCCAGCAATGGACAAACAAACTCCAATTTCATCCGTGAGTTTGGCGTGGGCCGACGCCATGAAAGCAGCTGTCTCTTCATGTCTCGTTAAGACGAATTTTATCTCGTTTTGGCTGCTCAAAGCTTCTACAAGGGGCAGATTAGAATCGCCCGGGATTCCGTAGATGTGCCTTACACCCATCGCCGAAAGTTGTTCAACTATTTTCTCCGCCACGGTCGGAACAGTGACAGCCTTCTTCTCTGGTATTTCCTTTCCAACTCTAACGAAGGCTGACTTAGGAGCTCCACAAACAGGACACACCCAACTTGGACTAAGGTCTTTGAACTTTTTGCCTTCTTTCTCTTCATCATAAATGTAGTTACAAACAGTGCATTTCCACTTAACCATTTGAATTACCAGATCATTCTTTGTTTCCAAGGACATAAATTCTTTCAGCGAACTCTTCCATTTTTATGTTTAATTCTGTTTCGTCAAAGTACCTTTTGTTCAACGTACATATTCTCTATTATCGCTAAAAAGTCACACAAGGAGTCTACTATCAAATTGCTTTCAGTTTTAGATGCCTTCTAAATGAATAGAGGAAATGGGATGTAATTTGGAGCAGTCTTCAACAGTTATTTTCTCTTTTTCTCCAGCAGATTTTCAAAGGCTTCTTCGTGTTGTATTTCTTCTGATAATATGTGTTCTATTAAGTGGAAGGTTCTTACATCCTTGTCATAACAGGCAGCCACCTTCTTTAGAAGCTTGTTGTATACGTCGATTGCGCATCCTTCTGCCTCGGCAACCGCGTTGAGTACACCTTCAAGGTCTCTTTCATTCTTTGGGAACACGACTTTCTTGCAGTTTGCTATTTTCTGTAAATCTTCGAGATCTCTCTCAGGTTCCCCACCTAATTCGAAGATTCTGTCAGCCAATTCTGACATGTGCTCGAACTCGTCTTTTGCGATTCTATCCAGTTCGCTGGCCACTGTTGGATAATCCGGGCCCTCAATAAAGTCTGCTGCCCAGTTGTAGTAGAAAAAGGCTATCCACTCGTCGGCGTAGGCACTGTTTAGATCTTTCAATAATTCTTTGATGTCGACTCCAACTATTTCTCTACCTTTCTTTCCCATAACAAACACCTCTACCTAGTTTGCGTTGGCGTAAATAAAAAATTTTCTAACTTACACACATGATGC
>JAOUPL010000016.1 GCA_029879825.1 Candidatus Bathyarchaeota archaeon | reverse complement strand
TCCCTGAAAAGATTTCCGACCGCTTCAGTTTTTCTCTTTGCCGACTTGTCAACAAAACATTTAAGAGCTATTCTCAAAGTGGAGAGGATCCCCTCATTCTTGAGCATTCCGCGAAAACCGAACTCTAGATCGCGAATCTCCGCACCAACTACGTTGAAGCCAGTCTGATCAAACAGATTCATCCAACCGAGGTGATGCTCAGCGTTGACGGCAGCCGCGCAAAGAACATCCCTTACTCTCGTAACAACGTTGTCGGTGGGAGGAGATTTCCAAGCCAATTCGACAGCTCCGACAAAACCATCAGAGCAAATCTTTCTGTGAATCGCATGTAAAACCTTGGATTTTTCCGTGAATATCAAAGCAGCTTGAAAAATTGCCCCGTCAAATGTTTGATCTTGGAATGGCAGATCCTGAATGTCGGCAAGTCTGAGAGCTACTCTCTCAAGGACGCCTTTCTTACGTGCTTTTGCATGGGCTTTCATAAGCAGAGTGTGATCGACGTCTACTCCAACAACTTTACATCCGTATTGTCGAGCTAAGAATATGCTGCTGCTTCCAGTTCCGCATCCTGCGTCGAGTATCGTCATGTCTTTTGAGATACCGCATCGTTCAGCCAGCAATTCTGTAGCGCCTAGGCCTCCTGGATGAAGCACATCTATGCCAAGTTTCTTGGACATGAACTCAAAAAAATCACATCCGCCAGGTTCACAGACGTGAGCACATTTGTCTACTTGAATTGTCTCCATTTTGATCACGATAGAAGAACATGCATTCTTTTGGGATAGCCTTTTTCCCGAAAATCATCGGGAATACCTCTTTGCGCGCACTGAAGTTATCTTGTAGATAACAGCGATGTGAAACTCAGGGTTTTCAACGGTAGAAGCCCCGTAACCGTTGTTACGACATTTTTGCGCGCGCAGCTGTTTTAGCAGTAGTTCATGTTAAGGAAAGTAAAAAAATACGAGGATTACCTCTTAGATAAGCACTCTCCTTTTTTGTCGTTTTCCCAAATAGTTTTATCGTGCAAAAGTCCAAAGCCGTAATGTTCAGAGGCGGATGATCATGAGTTATGGAAAAATCCTACGCGAAATCAAAGATGGAAGGAGAATTGTTTAGATGAGTTGGCGCGTGAAGTTGGAGAAACGACTTGCATACAAGCATAAAGAAAAGAGGCACTATAAGCATCTTGTTGCCATCCCAGAAGAAGTTCTTCGGAAAGTTGGTTGGTCGCCAGGTGAAGAATTGGAATGGGTTGTTAGCGGTAATTTTCTCGTCCTAAAATCTGTGGCTGAAGAATAAGGAAATGCGCGCGCGTAAACATCAGTCTTGTGGGATTTTCAGTATAATTCTTGATTTTATCCAAAATTTTAAGCCCAAGCCCAAACAGTATGCACGCGCGCAAAGCTTTTATTTAAATAGGTTGAAATCGTTGTGCGAGGAATCATAGAATGAATCTGGAAACAAGCAAGAACCTAGGTGGCATAGGAGCAATATTGCTTGTAATAGGATTTCTGGGATTCATTGGAACAGGCTACTCAGGCATACTCAGCCTAATCGGCCTAGTCCTAGTGTTGATAGCGATGAAAGGATTGTCAGACTACTACAAAGAGGCAGGTATATTCAATAACACACTCTATGGTTTTGTCACATCCATAATAGCAGTAGTGGCCTTCGTAGCAGTTATCGCTGTTACACTTCTTAAGACACTCGCTGATCTGGGTATCGCTGACTGGACGAACACGGCCGAATGGGTTGCAACATTTCAAGAAAACTTATTCGACATGAGTGCTCTTTTCACCTTCGTTGGAGGAATCATCTTGGCTTTCGTTGTTCTCTTTATACTGCTAGTCATCGCAGCCATTTTCTACAGGAAGTCGCTGAACATGCTTTCTTCAAAGTCTGGAGTGGGAATGTTTTCCACTGCAGGGCTGTTATTGCTAATCGGCGCTGTTTTGACTATAATCGTGATAGGTGTCATTATTATTTGGATTGCCACAATACTGCTTGCTGTCGCCTTCTTCTCGATCAAGCCAGCGACCACCCAAACAACGCCATCAACGTCGCCACCACCTCCAGTATAAATCTGCATGCAAGCGCGATTGACCTTGTAGCCGACTTAGGCTGCCCTTACCCACACACTTTTTTTAACTACTACTTCTTTTTTAGAGATAGCAACATTATAAAGAATGTATAGTGGTGACAAATTGAAATGCGCACACTAGGAGACTGAAGGCAGAGGACAAAGAATTATCTCTGTTTCCCATAAAATAGCACATGAAAAACTGGGCAAAAATTAAGTTCATATACCCCCACTATGCATAGAGTTTTAGGCAAGGAAGAAATCACCGTGAAACGCGGAATCTTCGTGGGAAGGTTTCAGCCGCCTCATAAAGGACACCTAGGGGCTATCAGAGACATCTTGAAAAAGGTTCACGAACTTGTTATAGTAGTAGGCAGTTCCCAGTACAGCCACAGACTAAACAACCCGTTTACCACCGGTGAGCGCATTACTATGATCAGAAAAGCCCTAGAAGAAGAGGGCATCCAGCCGTCGCGATACTGGGTAATTCCGGTACCGGACGCTCATCTGCACATGCTCTGGGTCCCCCAAATTGTAGGCTACTCCCCAAAATTTGAGGTGGTTTACACCAACGAGCCTTTAACCCGACGACTTTTCATCGAAGCTGGCTTCAAAGTAGAATCGGTACCTTTTATCAAACGGAAGATTTACTCAGCCACGGAAATACGGAAACGCATGTTGAATGGAGAGAATTGGGAAGATCTTGTTCCAGAGAGCGTTGCCCATTTCATTAAAGAAATCGATGGTGTAGCAAGGCTTAGAGACTTGAATAAAACAGACGTAGTGACCTAAGCTTCTGCTCGTTTACTTGCGCCCAGATTTTACAATTTGTTCAATAGCTGCGCTTAGCCATTCCAGGGTTCTTTCCATTTTTTCTTTGTGCATGGCGGGAACAATAGGGGTAAGATGTTTTTTCACGTACATACCGTAAATGAGAATTTCTCTGGGGTCGGATTCGGAGAGGGCTTCGACGAGAAGGTCCAAGATGCGTTTTCTGGTTTCGCTGTCTTCAACCGTTTTGAGGATGGTTTCAAGTTTGACTTCAATTTCTTCCTTCTCAATTGCGGGTTTTTTACGGGGTTTGTAACCTAACTCTTTGAGTTTGTCAAGAGCCATACGAGAATCATCTCCAAGTTTCCGGAATTAACTTATTTACTGTAGCCTTTCTAACTTTTTCATCAAATGTTTTTTGCGTTAGGAGGTCTAGTGCCCCTTCTGGACACCATTCCACACATTGGGGCTGATCCTCACAGAGATCACACATCATAACCGTCATTTTCTCTGGATGCACCACGATAGCGCCGTAGGGACATGCTTGTATGCACCAACCGCAGCAGTCGCACTTCTCGTCCTCTACGACTATAACGCCTGTTTCTTCAGACTGCTTTAGAGCCTCTCGGGGACACGCTGGTACGCAAGGGGCATCTTCGCAGAGTCTACACACCACGGGCAGATTAATAAGTTGATGGAAACGCAGAACTTTTATTCTGGAAAGCCGGGGGTCAAATAGTTTTTCTCTTTCCAAGGCGCATACGAGTTCGCAGACACCGCAACCAGTACATTTCTCAAAATCTGCGGCAACAAATTTTCTTTCAGTTGCTTCCATCTGTTCTGAGGCCACCATATTCATTTTCCCTCAGTCAATTCTAGAGGAAGTCATTAGAGGTTTATGAACTACTTATAAGTTTTTATTTTAGGCTAATTGTATACCAAAATATGAACCATCTTCCTAGCCAAGTTTTTACTCGTTTTTAACACCGATAGACATGTGCGATTTATAGAGATACCTTGCCCCCAGCGAAATTAGCCACCCGCTGATAACCAAAACCGTGGCTGGAAAACTTTCGACGCCCGTGTTTAGCAGGATTGTCTGAAGTAACAAGAAGACGACGGTTATAGATACAATGGATGCTAACCCAAATTTTTTTCCGTATTTTTGTGTGGTTTGAATGCTGAGAAGCCCGAAAAGAAAGACATCGCCTAATCCGAGAATAATCCGACTTTCATAGGGGAAGGTTGGTAAGATAATTGCCACGGGTAGTCCTAGCGCAATTCCCTTTTCACCTGAAGTTACCATATGCCCTGTGATTAAAACTTGTATGATATCCATAATAGTCAGTAAGGCAACGAAGGCAGCAGTCGTTTTCCACGTAAATAAACTTCCCATGTAAAACGAGATGCAGATGGCGAAGATTATGGCAAAAAAATTTAACAAGTATGGTATGTACGGCGGTAGGTATGCATTCCATAAGTACGTATCCTTATACATAATATACAAGGCAATGAATAAAGCAGGCGTTAAAACCGCTAGATACCATTTTGGCGCAAGCAAATACGTGAACAAGAACAGAATCGTAGAGTAAGCGAAGAGGAAGAAAACCATCATAGCTCTTTCGGGAACAAACACGAGAATAGTTACCAGGACACCTATCCCCGTTACCAATAAAACAACGTGTCCGATCCGGAATTCGTGCCCTCCAAGAAGGGAATCCATCTTCTTTTCCAACTTGGCATAGAGAAAGACTATGGCTACTGCGATTAGAAAGAGAACCGACGGAAGCAAGATATCTAGTATCATGCCTTCACCTATGCTGACCCCGTAAAATTTGTTTTGCGGTAGATACAGTTCGAGAAAACTCTAACACGGTACGTATATATACGCTTAGGAATTACTCGTATGAAGTAAGATGGTTTAGGAATGAGAACTCTGCTCAAACCAACACCGACCACTTTCTTGATTATAGCAAATCTACTGGTTTACATCTACACTTCAGTTGTCGGTGGCAACTTCATAAGAACAAGCGATAGTGCTCTCGAGCGGTGGGGGCAATTCAATCTTTACGTTATGAACGGTTGGTACTGGCAACTTTTGACCTCCATCTTCGTCCATGTGGACATAATTCACCTTTTACTTAACATGTTTTTCCTTCTCATATTCGGTTTTAGAGCCGAGGGACTCTTCAGTCCAGAAGAATATTTCTTCATCTACTTTCTGTCTGGACTTTCTGGCAACTTGCTAACTCTGCTACTAATGCATCCTTTGACGCTTTCCGCTGGGGCTTCAGGAGCAATATTTGGAATCTTTGGCGCATGTGTCATATACCTGAGAAAAACATTTGGTCAGTCTATTGTGGGAGCGTTATTGTTTTCATTTTTGCTGTTGGTGATGACCGCTGGCAGGGGAGTTAATATTTTCGCGCACTTCGGCGGACTTGCAGCTGGACTGATAATCGGCTACGCTTTGGCTAAAAGCCGTAAAATCATATTTTAGACAAAGATGGGAGGGGTCAAAATTTTGAACTCTGAACAGTTGTTTAAGACCAAAATAGTGGATCTGATTCTTTCAAAAAAACCGGGAGATGCCCTTAAGGCTCTCAGCCAGTACTACAATGTTATAACACCTGAATTAAAAGTGGGCATGCCGAAGGGGCACAGAAAAAACGTTGGATGCTACATCGCCAAAAAAAGGACTATTTACGTATCAAACCTGAATGAACTACATAACCCCTATGTGATCCTCCACGAGTTCTATCATCATCTAAGAACATACAACATAAAACATAGAGGAACAGAGAAGCATGCCGAAAGATTTGCTAAAGATTACATTGAAACGTATAAAATAGCATCCGCTCAAGAATAGATTCTCAGATAGTTTAGTGAGAGGGTGCCGAAGAGACACGAAGAGGATCCCCAATTTTCGCCTTGAGCATCCGAGAAGCACTCCCTTGATTTACGGATACCTCAAGAAAATCGCTGCTGCCAATTATGGCCAACGGAGTTTTAGCCGCAACCTCGCCATAAGCTGAACAAAGTTTTAACGTCAACGTCTTACTGTTAAGCTTAACACGAAGAGAACAACCTTCATATATGTCCATTTTTTCGAGGTTCTCCGCTGAAATGTTACTGACAATGTTCCCAAAATCGTCTATATGCAGAACCTCTCCCAACAGTTCACCCTTTCTCACATGTGCTTTCGCGAATTCGGGAAACGCATAGTCTTGAATTTCTGGTCCAAACTCAGATGGAGGTCTTCCTCTTGCTAAATGAGCGGCTACTGGAGCGAAAATGTCTCTTCCATGAAAGGTTCTTGAGACTCGGGGAAGCATGTATTGCGGGTTGTTAACATGGTAAACATGACTTATGCCTTCCTTCTGAGCAGCCAGCATGAGGAGGCCATTATCGGGTCCCACATAGAAGTTGCGCTTGGTTTCAACGATTATGGGGCGTCTTTTGGTTCCGACACCGGGATCTACGACCGCCACATGGATGGTGCCTGCAGGAAAGTGTGGGGTAGCCGAGGCGAGGACAAAGGCGCCCATGCGTATGTTGAACTTTTCAATTTCGTGAGTTATGTCTACGATGCGTGCTTGCGGATGAATGGAGAGGATTACGGCTTTCATTTCCGCAACGTAGGGATCTTTCAAACCGAAATCAGAAAGCAGAGTTATGATGGACACGATTGCTTCATCTACTATTTTCAATCATAAAAAGACGGGGGTTATTTCAAGTTTTTTAAGAATGTTTCTTGTGCCGCAGCGACTCCGGCCCCACTTTCACATTTGAATCCAAGCTCTTTCAAAACAAGGCTGGTCATAGCTAGCACAAGCAATATTTCTCTCTCGGCTATGATATTCATGTGTGCCACTCGAAAGATTTTTCCTTTAAGATGAGACTGTCCTCCGGCAACTAGAATTCCGTGTTTCTGCATAGCTTTGCGGAATGCACCGTCGTCAACTCCATCTGGATATCTTGCAGCGGTTATGGTGTTGGATTCGTATCCTTTTTCAGCGAGGAGTTGCAGACCAAGGACTTCTATTCCGCTTCTTAAGGCTTTAGCCATAAGCCTGTGCCTTTTCACTCTGTTTTCGTAACCTTCTTCAAGGATCATTTTGAGGGCTTCGTGGAGTCCATAGATCAACGATATGGCTGAGGTGTATGGCGGTTCTGAACTTTTTTCGAAGGATTTCTTGTAGGCGGGGAGGTTAAGATAGTATGAGGGGATGTTTTCTCTTTTGTTGATTATTTCCCATGCTTTGGGGCCTACCATTATCATTCCTAGGCCTGGTGAACATCCTAAGCATTTCTGAGAACCTGCAATCAGAATGTCGACGCCCCACTTGTCCGGATAGACGTAGTCGCCTCCAACCGATGTGATGCCGTCAACTATGAGTATCTTATCCTGTTCCTTTGTTATCTTGGCGATTTTTTGAAGTGGGTTAATAACGGCTGTGGATGTCTCGTTGTGGCATATTGCTACGAATTTTATGTCTGGTTCTTTATCTAAGGCTTCGGAAACTATTTCGGGTTTGATCGCCTTTCCCCATTCAACTTCTAAAGGAACAGGCTTGCCTCCAAAGGTTTCTGTTAGTTCTACCCACCGCTCACTGAACTTTCCATTTATCAAGGTTAGCACCTTATCTCCTGGAGAGACGCAGTTGGCGATCGCAGCTTCCATGGCGGCTGTTCCGGAGCCAGTGATGATGAAGACGTCGTTTTCTGTCTGCATCACTTCCTTCATCATAGAGACGCATTCTCCGAAAGTTTTCCTATATTCTGGCGTTCGATGATGAAACACAACCCTAGACATGGCTTGATAAACCCGAGGATGGAGCGGAACTGGTCCGGGCGTCATGAGCAGAATGTTCTCTTCATCATACACCAATCTAGCTTCCCCTAAGGTAAATGGTAAAGTTAACCATGTTTAATAACTATTCTCCGGAAAGCTATACCTAAAGCGAGGCGCTTCCTTGCGGCTAAACGAACTGGTCCCCCTGGAAAGGCTTCATGAAGATAGATACCGTCAGATTTTATGCTATCCAAAATATGATTCGAAGGAAATGAAAAAGCGCCTCAAAGAATTAAAAAAACTCGGAGTTAAAGCCGTGGAGTTCACCGGAGCCAAAATGGCATTTGACATGCCGGTATTGGGGAAGGGTTGCGTAGGCATTGTTGTTGCAGTCCACACTGACGCAGGGAAATGCGCGTTGAAAATTCGTAGAGTAGACGCTGACCGGGCTGGGATGCAACACGAAGCAGAGATGCTCAGGAGAGCAAACGCCATCCATGTTGGACCGAGACTGCTCAACGTCACCGACAACTTTCTCCTCATGGAGTTTATCGAAGGAACGCTTCTCCCCCAATGGGTTGAAGCCCTAAGGGGAAGGGGAACAAGGTCTAGAATTCGTCGGGTCTTGCGAGCTGTTTTGGAGCAATGTTATAGGCTGGATGAAGCTGGCTTGGATCATGGAGAGCTGAGTAGAGCGCCGAAACACATAATCATAGGCGCGAATGATCGCCCCTACTTGGTGGATTTTGAAACCGCCAGTATCAACCGGAGAGTCTCAAACGTAACATCAATCTGCCAGTATCTTTTCATAGGAAGCCAAACTGCAAAGAGAATAAAGAGGAAACTAGGCAAAGTTGACGAAAAAGAACTGATAAACGCCCTAAGAAATTATAAGCGCGAGCGTGCTCAAGAGAAAATCAAGAAAATTCTGGACATATGTAGACTTCATAGAGTTTAGAGATGTTTGATGAGGATTTAAGTTTTGAATCTAATTCTGAATCTAAAATAAAGATTGCTAATTCTGAACACATAAATTTGCAACACAAAGAGTCGTTTTGAGAGGGCCTACTGTGGAAACCGATGTAATAACGGCTAGAGGTAGAAGTTCTTTTGTAAACGGTCTCGCAATAGGATTTGGTTCAGGTTTTCTTGCAACCTTTGCCATTTTGTGGATATCCGTATTCTTCAGCTCCCAGCTCAGTCCAGGGATAAGCTACGAGCAAATGATTTCAGTCTTTATCTATCCGTTGCTCTTCCTCTTAGGGACAGGAATAGTGCTTTTGACAGCTGGAATAGTCAGGGAATACGTGTCGCCTTTCTGATTTATGGGCAAGTGGCGCGCGCAACCATTAGAAGTTGCTAAATTCAAGAAAAGTAGAAAAATATTAGGAGAACCAAAAGAGTTAGTCAGGGTACAGGAGAGATGCCTGTATGACCGCAGAAGGAGATAAGCCAGATCTTTATCTGAAACCTACTTTTGCAATCGATTCCGATTCAGAAGTAGTAAAAGAGAAAGCTACTTTACTTACAGAAAAATACACCTCTCAAAAAGACAAAGCGAAAGCGCTGTTTTACTTTGTGAGAGATGAAATAAAGTACATCCCATACCCTCCCTTTTCGATTGAAGGTTATCGTGCAAGCAAAACACTACAAAGACGGGAAGGTTATTGTGTTCAGAAGGCTGTGCTTTTGGCATCCCTTGCTAGAGCGGTTGGCATACCGTCCAGATTAGGATTTGCGGATATAAGAAATCATCTTGCTCCCAAGGATCTTGTAGACCTGATGGGAACAAACTTGTTTGTTTATCATGGCTATTCCGAGCTCTGGCTCAATAATAGGTGGGTAAAAGCAACACCTGCTTTCGACATAAGGATGTGCAATAAATTTGACCTAAAACCAGTTGAGTTTGACGGCCTTACGGATGCTGTTTTTCATGAGAGAAACAAGAATGGAGAGCTCCACATAGAGTATGTAAAGTATCATGGGGCATATGTAGATCTTCCATTCAAGGAGATTATGCGAGCCTTTATCGATGAATATCCAATCGCAAGCAAAAAAGTAAAACAACTTGAACAATCATAGTATTGCGCACGCGCTCAGAAAACTGAGAATCCCCAACTCTAAAGTTGCATCATCACTTCATGAAGTTAATGCCCGTTCTAGGAATGGACCATTGCATATTGCGTAAGTGCTGCCAACGATTTGGCCGCCTCCTCAGGATAGGCGTATGTAGGTATTCCCGCTTTAGCCGAAGCGCTTGGTTCGGTTTCTACGGTCCAGTAAGGAGTCAACACAACCATAACGGGCTTTTCGATCTCTCTAACAGACTTTTCTATGAACTCATCGTAAATGCCGCTGGCGCCTGTGACAACAATCATGGAATCTATTTTATCGTCAGAGTCAAGTATTTTCATGCACTCCGGATAAAATTGAGGGTTCTCGACGGCTGTCATGGTTAAGTCTACGGGATTTAGGGTGGAAGAGTATTGGGGCAAAAACTTCTTAAGTTCCTTGCAAGTTTTTTCGGATAATCTTGGCACGTTTAAACCGGCTCTCTCACAAGCGTCTGCAGTAGCCACAGCGAAGCCCCCCGGACTAGAAATTATCCCAACCTTATTCCCTTTAGGTTTCTTGCAGAGAGAGAAAGCTACCGTGAGATCGATGAGTTCCTTGCTTGAAAATGCTTGAACAATTTGTGCCTGATGAAAAACAGCACCATAAATTCCCTCCTTACCAGCTAAACTTCCTGTGTGAGAAAAAGCCGCTCTGGAACCGGCTTTCGTCAAGCCAACCTTCCAAATTACTATGGGTTTCTCAGGTGTTATTGCTTTGCTAACTTTCAGGAAATTTTTCCCATCTTTCACGCCCTCTAGATACATTGTTATGACTTTTGTATCTTCATCTTCTCCTAGATATTCGAGAAAATCTATGGTTGTGAAATCAGCCTCGTTGCCACTGCTAATAACCGTGCTGAATCGCACTCCCCGCAGTGCGCATTTATGAATGTAAAATCCACAGAACCAGCCGCTCTGGCTAGTCATTCCAACGTTTCCTTTTTCATTCAAAATTGCCCTTATTTCTGCAGGTTGAGGTAGCTCAGGCATTGTACTCATTGAAGATCGATGGAAGCCTACGCAGTTGGGACCTATGATTCCCATGCCCGTGGAGGAGGCTATTCGCCTAACCTCCTCTTCTCGTTCTATTCCCTTCTTGGTTCCTAGCTCCTTAAAGCCTGCTGAATTGATGATGGCTCCTTTAACGCCTTTTTCAGCACATTCTCTAAGTATTGGTATGACTTTTGCTGCCCGAACGGCGATGAAGGCTAGGTCAATGGGTTCATGGACTGATTTGATGTTCGGGTACGCTTTTATGCCGTCTATCTCCCTTGCTGAGGGATTTATAGGATAAATTTTGCCTTCAAACCCAGATTCTATCAATCCCATTAGCGTTAGGTGGCTGGGATGCCCTATACGTCTTGATGCTCCAATGATGGCTACAGAATGGGCATTGAAGATTTGTTTAAGTAATTGTGTGCGAGACATGATTTCTACACTTCGTTGGCTTTATGAGAGTTTATTATTTTTCAGTTCCAGAACTTTTCTTTTTCGAATGGTTGTGTTAGTTTGAGGCGCTTTGTCTTCTTCTACCTATAACGCTCAAGAGGAAGTTTTGCTGGTTAAGAGTAATGGCGTGTCTTCTATTCTTCGTTCCAAGAACACTTCAGTTCAGGCTTAGGTGATATATAGATGCCTTCTGTTGTAAAGTGTCTAAATCAATACTGGCTAGACACTGCACAGGCTATAGTCCAGAAAGATTGAAGAGAATGTACGATAAAACTGGGTTAAAATACCCGGCTAATTCCCCTATTTTTAGGATGGCTCTCCCTGCTACCTGTAGGAGATTCTCTTCAGTTCTTTGAGTTGTTCCAGAAAATCCTTTTCTTCAACTTTTCTCAACTTGAGTTCAGAGCTTTCATTGAAAAGCGTTTCCAGTACCACTAGGGCTCCTGAGTCGCCAAGATATTTTTCCAGTCCTTCAGTGAAGATTTCTAGTTCGTTTATAATATCTTCTCGCTTAAGTGCGTGTTTTTCCTCAAGATGCTTGTATATGAATAGAGTAGCAGTTTCTCCAAAAATCTGTTTAAGCACCTTGTCTACAATTTTGAACAATCTTTCAGATTTCTTCTTTCGTTTCAAAGCTCTTTTCTGCCAATTCGACACAGTTTTTGATTTCATAGTTCAACATGAAAAGTATTCCTGATGATCCAGTAAAACGTTATGGATTCAAAATGTGGATTGAGATTAGTTACTAGAGGGTTCAAATTCGAATGCGTAACAACCAGTAGCTAGCTAACTTCATAAGCATTTAGCTGGTTCTTTGTTTATCCATGGACCACTAGGATGCTTTTACGGTTTTCTCCAAAGAAGCCAAAGAGAAATCCTTTGTCACTCTTTCCCCATTTCGTAAACTAAGGATGAATGATCGGATGTCCACGTCATGTTCTGCCCAATAGGTACGTAGTTCTGTTAAGAATTTTTGATAGTCCGTATAGTTTTTGTGCACTGAAACGATCATTTTGTCCATTCCCATGCCCAGCCCTGCGCTGGCAAAAACTATTTCATCGTGTTTCTCAGCCCAATCTCGTTCTTTATCCCTGAGGCTTTCTGGGCTCTCACTCGCGAATGTTTTCATGTTGGTGAAGGTTAATGCTGCTATTTCGTATCCAATTTTGTCTAGGCTGGGAATAGCGGTGAATTGTCTTATCAACCCTGTCTCAACGAGTTTCGCTCTTTTCCTAGTTATGGTTGGCTGTGACACTCCCACAATTTTGGCTATTTCTCTGTCGCTTCTCTTGCAGTTCTTCACGAACTCGAACAAGAGTTTGAGATCCGTTTTTTTGATGGCTGTCTTCATGCTTTATCCCTCCTGTTTAGCAAAGCCAAAAAAACAATATGCATATATTTAAACCTATTGTTAGATAGAATGTATGATTCTTGATGCAACATTGATCTTCCCTTGACAATACAATATGGTGGACAGCATTGATACCAACTATATTTTGACCGATTCTTTGGTCTCTTGTAAGAGATAATTGACACAACATAGTGTGTTTTTTCGACAGGCTATTTACTGCTAGATTTGCTGGCACACATAATCTTCGTTATTGCCGAGAGAGCAAAGATAGTACTTTCTTTTTGTATTGTTTTTCCACATTTCTTGCATCTAGAAACCTGTGGAGGCTCCCACTTAAGTGCGTGCGGAAGAGTTCAAGAGACCTATGCACAAAAATACGCAAAATAGTGATGCACCAAAGAAACTTAATTCAAGCTTAGATTTAAAAACTAGGAATACAAAGTTTGTTGATGCCTGTTGGGGTCGTGGTCTAGTTTGGTCTAAGATTCGCGCCTGGGGCGTGCGAGGTCCGGGGTTCAAATCCCCGCGACCCCACCAAAATGAGCTGGTTTGAAGCAGATTATGGGTTTTTCACGTCTAGTGAAGTTGGTATTCAGATTTAGGTTGCGCGCGCGCCTTTTTTTTCAGTTTTTTTGCCAAGGTTTCAGAAAATAGGAAAATCTGTATGTATATTGTGCTACACTCGGGATGCGTTGTATTAAGGTGTTGAACCATTCAGTCCCCTGGTCAGCTTTCCATTCAAAAATTGAGGGCTCCGTTCGTTTCGACAGAAGAAGTGGAACAGCGCCCAAATAACATAACCGTTTTATCTGTACTTTCGTTTTTGCAGCATTACAAGAACGGAATGGTAAAAAAGAAAAGAGGAAGATTATTCGTTTTCTGAAGCTTTGGTCTTTTCAGCAGGTTTTTCCTTTTGTGGTTTTTTGTTGGGGAAAGTAGGTACCGCGTACACGTCGACTACTCCAGGAGTCTGTGCTATCTTTTTGTGCACGAAGTCTACGGCTTTGGCAGGGTTTTCGGCGTCAAACCACATGGCTACGTCCCAAGTTCCGAAAACGTTCATTAGGTAGTGCAGGTCTAGCCCTGGACCAGGTTTCTCGGGAAGATCCCTTAAAGCGTCCATCGTGTCGACTAATTTCGCTGGATTCAATTTCAGCAAAACCAGATATTCTGTCACTCTATTTCCACCTCCAATTCATCTTCTAAACCATGGTGAATCAATGTGGAGAAAATCTTTTAACTCTTGTGAACTGACAATAAAGATCACAAAGACATATTAAAGATCATAATCCAATAGGTCAAAATCTTGATAACTCGAGACCCAAAACACATGCCAGTAACGATGACTAGATACAGGCTAAGCCCTGTTGCTTGAAGTATCAAGTTTGGAGCCGCCCAGAACCAACTTGCAGCACCGTTAAAATGAGCCCCAGCTAAAAACCATGCAAGAATTACAGCAACCAAAGGTTCTACTATTCTTGTCAACCTTGGGGGGCAAACTATTAGGTGAGAGTCAAAACATAGAATCTGGTAGATTGGAAAATTGATAAGGAAAACAAACATCGTCAAACTCTTAGCAACGCCATAGTTTTCTAAGAATATGCGCGCATAGGGATTAGCCTCTTCCTGAGGCATGGTGCAAAAGCCCAGCGTCGCAAAGTAGTCCAGCAGAATGAAAACGAACAGACGCAAATTCTTCTTAGTGATTGGTTATTTTTGGAACCAAACATTTCCAAAAATAGAAAGCCTCACCATTTGTTCTCCCCTTCCCCGTACGCTTTATATCTTTCTGTCTAACCATCCACAAGAGGGACCTGGAAAACTAAACAAGCCTTATTCTAATGTCTGCACGTATCTTAAATACGTATTTTGAATTCAGAAGCATAAAATATAGGACAAAGCCTAATTCAGGCACTAAATCTGAATTCGATTCGAATCGAAACTAAGGCTGTGAGTGCCCGTGGAAATACTGAAAGAAAAGCCTGAGTATCCTGTGAGTCCATACGACAAAGATGCGCGTGTGAGGAAGCTTCTTAGGAGAGACAAGGAACCCCTCAGATCTCTTGGGATCATTGAGGACGCGCTTGTCAAGTTCGAACTTTCAAAGAACGAAATCAAGGTTTACATTTATCTTGCGAGATCGGGAATGCGTAAAGCACGGGAGATTTCAGATGCTCTCTCTCTTCATAGAACCGAAACGTATAGGATTTTGCGGGATCTGGGTAAGAGGGGACTCATATCCTCTGTTTTGGAGAAGCCGTTGAAGTTTATGGCTACTCCCTTCGAGGAAACCCTTGGCATCCTTATAAAAGCCAAAAAACTGAAGATAGAATTTCTGGAGAGAAAGAAGAAAAATCTCATCGAAATCTGGTATTCCATTCCTCATCCAAAGGTGGAACCTGAAAATAAGGAGGTCTTCCAGATACTGGAGGGTGAAGAACAGATAATTATAAAGGCCAATGAAATTCTGGAGAAAACTAGGGAAGTGATCTACGTGCTTGCGCCTGATTTAGAGCTTCTGCGTCTCTACCATTCAGGCTTTACAGATAGCCTTGAGAGATTCTCGAAGAAGAACGGGAAAGTCAGACTTTTGACCAATTGTTCGCCAAAAAGTCGCTTCATTGGCGAGAAAATGAAATTAACTGATGTAAGGTACCTGTTTTCAGATGTTGAGAACCTCCCAAGTTTCATAATATCCGATCATGAGCAGCTTCTGTTTTCCATAAAAAACGGCAATGATGTAAATGATCCGGGAAGAAAAAGAAAAGGAAAAGTTTCTTCTCTTTGGACGAATTATGAAGCTTTTATTAGAGCCTTGAAAACGCTTTTTTTAGTTTTGTGGGACACTAAAACCTTATAGTCTGCTAGGCAAAAGAGGAAAGTTTCATTCATTGTCCGGAGTTTCGTTCTTCTTAGTGGTCTCATTTTTTGGGTGGCTTCCCGTCGTGGCCGAAGTTTTCTGAACCAATAATCATCACAAAGCCATATCAACAGTTTTGCGCGTGCATTCACACAAGGATGCGTGTCCTGGGAGGAAAAGGTTGAACAAAATAATCGTGGCTTTAATTGTGTTCTAAGCTTGAATATTATCTGCAAAAATGCCTTGATCTTTATTAAGAAATATCTAGCATTAGTGAATTTTGTGTGAATGTTCTAGGAGTAATCAACCTGAAGTCTTGCGCAGTCAACCAAAAACTCGTTGGTACCTGGTTGACGGTAGGATACAAAGTATATTCTGGCTCCATCAATTTTTGCCCAGCTGTTGAGTTGGGTAGATGCTGTCCAATTAACCCAATTCCATGAGGTAGGTACTTCCTTAAGGCCCAAAGATGCCCATAGGGAACCGTTCCAAACAAAGACTTCAAGGCTGTCGCCTGCTCGGCTTTGTGTGACGTAAAGTTGAACTGTAACATTGTCAATTGTTTCTGTAGATTTCCCTGAATCTGTGAAGTCGAAGTTTCCCGCTTCTTTGTTCGTTGCTTTTACAGACAAGTAGTTTATATCATAATCGATAGCATCAAGATAAGGATTCGTTCCAATCCTCTTCCAGTCAGTCCTGGCCCCGTCATAGCCATTGACATAAAGCCATATTGAACCACTAGTCGATGACGGCGTTATTACAACTGTGGCAGTGTATGAAACTAAAGAAGAAACGGCTATGGGCAATAACATAAAAAGAAATACGGCGAGGGATGTGGCTGCAATTGTTTCTTTTTTTTTCTTGGGTCCTGTGTGAACGGCTTTCTTTTTTTCCTTCTTTTTGATCCCTATTTTATGACTATTCTTAGTGACGCTTCTGAGGGCTAGAAAGTCGTTGATCAGCATTGCTCCGAAAATCATGGCAGTGAAACCTCCATATGCACAAATGTAGCGAGCATAATATCCTAATAAGTAGTTAAGCCCTGTTCTCTCAACCCATTGGAATAGAGCCAAGTTACTGGCTAAGAGACCGACAACTAGCGTAATCAATCCCAAAATGAGCTTTACTCTTAGTTGTATGATTTCGTTCTTCACCTTTTCTCTCTCGAAGAGGATGTGATTTTTCTAGAACGAGTTTTGCGGCAATGGCGTGTACTCGAAGGTTGCTGTTATCTGAGTTGTCTCATCGGTAAGATCGTATGAGTAGACTACTTTCAACAAGTAGTATGTTGTTTCCAATGTACCTTGGTGGATATAACCAAAGTCTCCAGATGTTAAACCGTCTATGTAGGATTTGGTGCTCGATCCAGTAGCAGCATCGTATAAGGTTTCAGCGTCCCAAGCTGAACCGTTCCAATGTATCACTGTGATTTGAAATTTTGAAAATTTGCTACTGTTAACTGCAGACGTCAGCTCAATCCTGACCGCACAAACTTTGTACGCGTCTGTCACAGCTTTGAAGGCATATGTTTCGGTGTCACTTGAATTGAATGTCGGTTCTGAAGAACCCGCTGGACTACCTGAACCTGGAAGATATCTTGTTTCATTCACATCATTCGTGTAGACCATCCAAGAGGCTGATGTAGCTCCCACCGTGAATTGCTGTGTTGGAGTTATAGTCACATTTGCGGTATAAGTCACCAAAGCCAAGGCAATCATTGTCAAAGAAACAAGGCTTAGAAAGCCCTTTACTCCTAGTATTGCCCTAAATTTTTTGGCATGATTCATTTTCTATGCTTCCTATTTAGAGTTCGAGTTTGGATTTCGAATGCAACAGTTAAATAATTTGAGAATTCACAATTCTTATTTCGA